>NZ_JBFBJL010000016.1:0-181936 GCF_040686075.1 Streptomyces sp. NPDC086519 | reverse complement strand
CTGACCCCGGGGGGGTCCAACTCCCACCTGGCCGAACCCCGCGGGGGCCCCCCCCCGGGGGGGGGGGCGGCCCCCCCCCCTCGCCCCACGACGGTGGTTCAGGAGGTGGCGGAGGCGCTCGGGGAAGCGGATGCGGAGGCGGAGGCCGACGCGGAGGCGCTCGGGGACGGGCTCGGCGAGGGGGCGGCCGCGGCCACCGTGAGCTCGACGGTGAGCGTCGCGCCGCCGGTGGTGGTGATGCGGAGCAGGAACGTGCCGGTGATGTCGTCCGCGTACAGCTTGGGCAGCGTGAGCAGGCCGTCGGCGTCCGTCTGGAGGCCCGTGAGGGTACGGACGGCGTTGCCGTTGGCGTCCTTGAAGTACGGGCCCTTGTCGTTCTCGCTCGTGTCGTCGGCCGACTTGACGAGCGTGGCGGTGGCGGCGACCTTGTCGGCGACGGCGCCCTGGTAGGTGGCCTTCGTCTGGACCTGGTCGGCGAACTCGCCGCCCGGGGCGCAGGTCAGCGCGGTGGTGTTGACGAGGGCGAGGGTGTCGGCGGCGCGCGCGGTGACGGTCGCGTCGTAGTCGATGCCCTTGGCCGTGCGGCCGACCACGGCGGCGTGGACCGTGAAGTCGCCGGTCTTCTCGCCGGCCTGGAGCGCCGGGGCGACGGCGAGGCCCTTGCTGTCGGTGACGACCGTGGCGACGCTCTCGCCGCCCGCGAAGGTCGCGTCCGTGTCCCCGACGATGGTGAAGCGGACCCGGACCTTGGCGACGATCCGGCCGGCCTTGGTCTCCGCGCGCGTGCTGATCCGCTTGCCGAACGCGTCGCCGGCCATGGCGGTGAGCGTGGCGGTGCCCGTGCCCGCGTCCTCCAGGTGGTCCACGGTGTCGGTGGCCGTGGGCGGCAGGCTCGGCGTCGTGCTCGGGACGCCCGGCTGGGGCTCGTGGGGCTTCGGCGTGGTCGTGCCGGGGCTCTCCGTGGAGCCGCCGGAGCCGGAACCGGAGCCGGAGCCCGAGCCGGTCGAGCCGGTCGAGTTGCCGCTGCGGTGCTGAGGCAGTGTGCCGGTGCCGTCCGGGACCGAGTAGGTGCCCTTGCGGTAGTACTCGTACCAGGACAGGACCAGGTTGAGGTAGTCCTGCGAGTTGTTGTAGCTGAGGATCGCGCTGTTCATGTCGGCCTGGACGGACAGGTCCCAGCCGTTGCGGCACAGGTAGTGGCCGGCGGCGAGCGCCGCGTCGTAGACGTTGTTGGGGTCCTTGACGCCGTCCCCGTTGCCGTCGCGGCCCGCCCACGCCCAGGTCGACGGGATGAACTGCATGGGGCCGACGGCCTGGTCGTACGCGCTGTTGCCGTCGTACTTGCCGCCGTCGGTGTCCTTGATGAGCGCGAAACCGTTGCCGTCGAGCTCGGGGCCGAGGATGCGGTGCAGGGTGTTGCCCTCGGCGTCCACGTCACCGCCGCGGGCCTGGCCGGACTCCACCTTGCCGATGGCGGCGAGCAACTGCCAGGGCAGGTTGCAGCCGGGCTTGGAGCCGCGCAGTTCCGCCTCGGCCTTCTTGTAGGCGTCCAGAACGGTGGCCGGTATGCCGGCCTCTGCCGCGCCCTGCGAGACGGGGGTGCCGGTGCTCGGCGAGGAGGGGGTGGGGCTTGCGCTGGGGTTCGGGCTGTTGAGCGGCGGCAGGTCCGTGTAGTAGGGCGAGTCGCCGGTGGCGCCGGCCTCGTCGGGCGCGGAGGTGCTGGCGCCCGCGTTGGCATGTCTGCCCATGTCGCCGGTCGTGGCCCCTGGTGCCTGGGACGCGGACAGAGCCGCTACCGCCAACGCGGCCGCGGCGGTCGTCGCAGCTCCCTTGCGCAGCCGCCTGCCGAATTGCGCCGCCATAAGGTGAACCCCTCCCATGGGCGCCTTCCGAGCGCCCGTCTCCGTCTGTGTGCTCGCCCCTGGTGTGACGGTCGACCCGGTGCTGTGGTTGCCTCCTGTTACCTCGTTCGCGTGGTGAGGTAGTGCGTCCGGCCGTGCACGCCGGGCGGCGACCCAGGCGACCCTACGACAACTTCCTTGTCACGGACACCCGGTGGTGCCCGGTTTTCACCAGTTGGCCATCTCCCGTTGAACGATGGTCGCGTCCCGGATACTTGTCGTACGCGATCACTTGTTCGGCGCTCCGGCCGACGACCGTGCCAGGGGGCCCCGCATGCCGTTCACGCTCAGCCACGCCGCCGCCGTGCTGCCCGCCGTACGCGGCGACGGGACCGGCCGGGGACGGCTGGTGCCGGCGGTGCTCGTCGCGGGGTCCTTCTCCCCCGACCTCACCTATTACGCGGCGAGCGCGGTGCCGGACGCGATGGAGTTCGGCGAGTTCACGCACTCCTTCGCCGGTGTGTTCACCGTCGACGTGCTCATCTCCTGGGCGCTGGTGGCGCTGTGGCTGCTGATCCGGGAACCGGTCGTGGCCCTCGCGCCCCGCGCCCGGCAGGGGCGCCTGGCCGCGCTGCTGCGCTGCGGGGCGCCACGCGCGCGTGCCGGGCTGCGGGTGGCCGCGTGGTGGTACGTGTCCGCCGTGCTCGGCGCGCTCACACATGTCGTCTGGGACGCGTTCACGCACCAGGACCGCTGGGGGACGCGGCTGATCCCGGCGATCGGCCGGAACTTCGCCGGCATGCCGCTCTACACCCTGCTCCAGTACGGCAGTTCGGCGGTGGGCGCGGCCGTGCTCGCCGTGTTCGCGGCCCGCGCGGTACGGCGGGCGCCGGACGCAGAGCCGGTGGGGGTGCCGCTGCTGTCGGTACGGGACCGGTGGTGGGCCGGCGCCGCGCTCGCCGGCTGCGCGCTGTTCGCGGCGGTGCGGCGGGCGGTGCGGTGGTGGGACTACTGGGGGGCTGCGGCGAAGCCCTGGGAGCTGCTTCCCACGGTGCTGTTCGGAGCGGGCGCTGGGCTGCTGCTCGGGGTGCTGGGGTACGCCGTGGCGGTCAGGGTGTGGCGTCCGGCCCGGGTGGCCGACGGCGTGCGGCGGAGTCCCTCCGCCGTTCGGTGAGGCTCGCCACGAACACGGTCATGGTGCGGGGGCGGCGGGGGCCGGGGAACGCGGCGAGGAGCAGCGCGAGGTGGCTGCGGGCGAGGTCGAGCCACTGCCGCAGGCCGGGGCGGGCGCGGAGCCTGCGGCGGAGACGGGTGGCCGTCCGGCGCACGGTGACGGCCAGGTCGGCGGGGATGCGGGCGGAACTGGCGTCGGCCGCCTGAGCGGGGGCCGTCGAGGACGCCGGGGCCTGGGCGGCGGAGGAGGCGGAACGAGCCTTGGCCGGGGGCCTGCTCTGGGGCGTCCGGCGGTGAACCATACGTATACCCATGGCCGCATCCTTGCCGGTGGCGGGGGCGGGGGCGTTCTGGCGGGGGCCACGCGGGTGACGCCCTCCCCGCGACACCGAACCGGCCGCTCTCCCGTGGGTTCGGCACGGCCGGAGAGCACCGTCGTGGCCGAGCACCGTTGCGGCGGAGGGAGAGGAGGGGCGGCAGAGGGGAAAGGAGGAGCAGGGGCCAGGGGGACGAGGGGGCGCGCAAGGAGAGGGAAAGAGGGGGGACGGAAGCCGGCGAAGGCGGGGCGGCGGAGAAGAAGGCGGACAGGAGCGCGGGGCGACGGAGGACGGCGCCCGCCGAAGGGACAGTGGCAGACACCCGCCGAGAGACAGAAGACGGCGAGCCACCAGAAGAACGACGGGGCGAGCCACCAAGAGGACGACGGACAGCGCCCCCCGAGCAGGCAGACGACGGGCACCTCCGAGGGGCGTACGCCAGGCGCCCGCCCAAGAGGCGGAGGCCAGGCGCCCGCCCCCCGAGGTGAAGGGCTCCGTTCGCCGGGACTTGCGAGCGGAGCCCTCTGTCGGCCTCCTCGAAGCGCGCCCTTGCCGGCCTCCACCAAACGGCACGCGTCCTGAGCCGGCTCCGGCCGTCGGCCGCTAGTGCGCTGCTGATTCCCAGTCCGGGCCGACGCCCACCGAGACGTCCAGAGGGGCCCTGAGGTGGACCGCGTTGGACATCTGGTCACGGAGGATGGATTCGACCCGGTCCCGCTCGCCGGGGGCGATCTCCAGGACGATTTCGTCGTGGACCTGGAGGAGCATGCGGGACTTCAGCTCTGTCTCGCGCAGCGCGCTGTCCACCCTCAGCATGGCGATCTTGACGATGTCCGCCGCCGTGCCCTGGATGGGCGCGTTGAGGGCCATCCGCTCGGCCGCCTCCCGGCGCTGGCGGTTGTCGCTGTTGAGGTCGGGGAGGTAGCGGCGGCGGCCGAAGAGTGTCGCCGTGTAGCCGGTGGCGCGAGCCTCGTCGACGACCCGGCGCAGGTAGTCGCGGACCCCGCCGAAGCGCTCGAAGTACGTGTCCATCAGGACCCGGGCCTCGCCCGCGTCGATGTTCAGCTGCTGGGAGAGGCCGAACGCCGACAGCCCGTACGCCAGGCCGTACGACATCGCCTTGATCTTGCGGCGCATCTCCGCGTCGACGGCCGAGCGGCCGACGTCGAACACCTGGGAGGCGACCGTGTTGTGCAGGTCCTCCCCGGAGGTGAACGCCTCGATCAGGCCCTCGTCCTCGGAGAGGTGGGCCATCACGCGCAGCTCGATCTGGCTGTAGTCGGCGGTCATCAGCGACTCGAAGCCCTCGCCGACGACGAAGCCCCGGCGGATCGCCCGGCCCTCGTCGGTGCGGACCGGGATGTTCTGGAGGTTCGGGTCGGTGGAGGAGAGGCGGCCGGTCGCGGCGACGGTCTGGTTGAAGGTGGTGTGGATGCGGCTGTCGGCGGCGACGGTCTTGATCAGGCCCTCGACCGTGACCCGGAGCTTGGCCTGCTCGCGGTGCCGGAGCATGATCACCGGCAGTTCGTTGTCGGTCTGGCCGGCGAGCCAGGCGAGCGCGTCGGCATCGGTGGTGTAGCCGGTCTTGGTCTTCTTCGTCCTGGGGAGGGCCAGTTCGCCGAAGAGGACCTCCTGGAGCTGCTTGGGCGAGCCCAGGTTGAACTCGTGGCCGGCCGCCGCGTGCGCCTCCTTCACGGCCTGCTGCACCGCGCCCGCGAACATCTGCTCCATCGCTTCGAGGTGCGCGCGGTCGGCCGCGATGCCGTTCCGCTCCATCCGGGCGAGCAGGGCGGAGGTGGGCAGCTCCATGTCACGGAGCAGGTCCGCCGCGCCGACCTCCTGGAGCCGGCCCTCGAAGGCCTCGCCGAGGTCGAGGATCGCGCGGGCCTGGATCATCAGCGCCTCGGCCTCGGCGCCGTCGTCCGCGCCGAACGCCAGCTGGCCGTCGGCCGCGGCGGCGGGGGCCAGCTCGCGGTGCAGGTACTCCGTGGACAGCGCGTCCAGGTCGAAGGAACGGCGGCCGGGCTTGACCAGGTAGGCGGCGAGCGCGGTGTCCATGGTGACGCCCTCGATGGTCCAGCCGTGCTCGGCGAAGACCCGCATGGCGCCCTTGACGTTGTGGAAGACCTTGGGCCGGGCGGCGTCGGCCAGCCAGGCCGCCCACGCGTTCTCGTCGGCCTCGTCGAGCTCCGCCGGATCGAACCAGGCCGCCGCTCCCGGGGCCGCGGCCAGCGCGACCTCGGCGACGGAGCCGGTGCCGAGCGCCCAGGTGTCGACGGTGGCGACGCCCAGCGGTCCGGTGCCGTGCTCGGCGAGCCAGCCGGCCAGCTCGCCGGTGCCGAGGACGGAGCCGTCGACCTCCACGCCCGCCTCGGTGATCGGCGTGGACTCGGCCTCCTCCGCGCCGGGGTCGACGGCGTAGAGCCGCTCGCGCAGCGACGGGTTGCGGATCTCCAGGGTGTCCAAGATCATCGCGACGCTCGTGCGGTCGTACGGCGCCCGCTCCAGGTCGGCGACCGTCTTCGGCAGCTGCACGCCGCGCTCCAGCTCGGTGAGCCGGCGGTTGAGCTTGACCGACTCCAGGTGGTCGCGGAGGTTCTGGCCGGCCTTGCCCTTCACCTCGTCGACGCGCTCGACCAGTTCGGCGAAGGAGCCGAACTGGTTGATCCACTTCGCGGCGGTCTTCTCGCCGACGCCGGGGATGCCGGGGAGGTTGTCGGACGGGTCGCCGCGCAGGGCGGCGAAGTCGGGGTACTGGGCGGGCGTCAAGCCGTACTTCTCGAAGACCTTCTCCGGGGTGAACCGGGTCAGCTCGGAGACGCCCTTGGTCGGGTAGAGGACCGTGGTGTGCTCGGTGACCAGCTGGAAGGAGTCGCGGTCGCCGGTGACGATCAGGACCTCGAAGCCCTCGGCCTCGGCCTGGGTGGCGAGAGTGGCGATGATGTCGTCGGCCTCGAAGCCGGCGACGGCGAAGCGCTGGGCGTTCATGGCGTCGAGCAGCTCGCCGATCAGCTCGACCTGGCCCTTGAACTCGTCCGGGGTCTTGGAGCGGTTCGCCTTGTACTCGGTGAACTCCTCGGAGCGCCAGGTCTTGCGGGAGACGTCGAACGCCGCCGCGAAGTGCGTGGGCGCCTCGTCACGCAGGGTGTTGGCCAGCATCGACGCGAAGCCGTAGATCGCGTTCGTCGGCTGGCCCGTCGCGGTCGTGAAGTTCTCCGCGGGCAGCGCGAAGAACGCGCGGTAGGCCAGCGAGTGCCCGTCCATGAGCATCAGCCGGGGACGGGTACCGCCGGGGGTCTTGTCGGTCTGCTTCGCTGCTGTCTCTGCCACGCCCCCGATCCTGCCACGCCGCACTGACAGGGAGGACCGGCGGTTGCGGACGCGGTGAGCCCGGCACCGCCGGACAGCGCCGCCGGAGCTGATCGCCGTTGCCGCGGAGAGGATCTGCGGCGGCGAGGAGCAGGAGGCCGGGCACGGTAGCGCACCGGTTCCGTCAACCATTGTTTCCGTTCGGCCGGGCAGCCCGTGCTCGATCGTTGTCGGTGGCGCGTGCGAGGATCGAGGGCAGATGGCAGTGGTGCCGGTGCAGAGGGAGAACGTGCGATGGCGACGAAGCCGCCCAAGGGGGACCCGGTCCAGGACGCGCCGCGGGTCGCGGAGCCGAAGCACGCGGCCGCGGGGCTGCCCGCCATCGGGCACACCCTGCGCATCACCCAGCAGCAGATGGGCGTGAGGCGCACCGCGCTGACGCTGCTGCGCGTCAACCAGAAGGACGGCTTCGACTGCCCCGGCTGCGCCTGGCCGGAGCCCGAGCACCGGCACACGGCCGAGTTCTGCGAGAACGGCGCCAAGGCGGTGGCCGAGGAGGCCACCCTCCGCCGGGTGACGCCCGAGTTCTTCGCGGCGCACTCCGTGGCCGACCTGCACCACCGCAGCGGTTACTGGCTCGGCCAGCAGGGGCGGCTCACCCACCCCATGTACCTCGCGGAGGGCGCCGAGCGCTACGAGCCGGTCAGCTGGGAGCGTGCCTTCGACATCATCGGCGAGGAGATCGCGGCCCTCTCCTCCCCCGACGAGGCGGTCTTCTACACCTCGGGCCGGACCAGTAACGAGGCCGCGTTCCTCTACCAGCTCTTCGCGCGCGAGCTGGGCACCAACAACCTGCCGGACTGCTCCAACATGTGCCACGAGTCCTCGGGCTCGGCGCTGAGCGAGACGATCGGCATCGGCAAGGGCAGCGTCCTGCTGGAGGACCTGTACAAGGCCGACCTGATCATCGTCGCCGGGCAGAACCCGGGCACCAACCATCCCCGGATGCTCTCCGCCCTGGAGAAGGCCAAGGCCGGCGGCACGAAGATCATCAGCGTCAATCCGCTCCCGGAGGCCGGCCTGGAGCGGTTCAAGAACCCGCAGACCCCCCAGGGCATGCTCAAGGGCGCCGCCCTCACCGACCTGTTCCTGCAGATCCGCATCGGCGGCGACCAGGCTCTGTTCCGGCTGCTCAACAAGCTCGTCGTGGAGACCGAGGGCGCGGTCGACGAGGAGTTCGTGCGCGAGCACACCCACGGGTACGAGGAGTTCGCGGCGGCCGCCCGCGCCGCCGACTGGCACGAGACGCTCACCGCCACCGGTCTCACCCGCGCGGAGATCGAGGAGGCGCTGCGCATGGTGCTCGCCTCTCGGCGCACCATCGTCTGCTGGGCGATGGGGCTCACCCAGCACAAGCACTCGGTGCCGACCATCCGCGAGGTCGTCAACTTCCTGCTGCTGCGCGGCAACATCGGCCGCCCCGGCGCGGGCGTCTGTCCGGTGCGCGGCCATTCGAACGTGCAGGGCGACCGCACGATGGGCATCTTCGAGCGGCCGGCCCCCGCCTTCCTGGACGCCCTGGAGAAGGAGTTCGGTTTCGCGCCCCCGCGCGAGCACGGCCTCGACGTCGTCCGCGCCATCCGCGCGCTGCGTGACGGCGAGGCGAAGGTCTTCTTCGCGATGGGCGGCAACTTCGTCGCCGCCACCCCCGACACGGAGGTCACCGAGGCGGCCGTGCGGCGCGCCCGGCTGACCGTGCACGTGTCGACGAAGCTCAACCGCTCGCACGTCGTCACGGGCGCGCGGGCGCTGATCCTGCCGACGCTCGGCCGGACCGAGCGCGATCTCCAGGGCAGTGGCGAGCAGTTCGTCACCGTCGAGGACTCCATGGGCATGGTGCACGCCTCGCGCGGCCGTCTGGAGCCCGCGAGCCCGCACCTGCTGTCGGAGCCGGCGATCGTGTGCCGGCTGGCACGCCGGGTGCTCGGCGAGAACAGCCGTACGCCGTGGGAGGAGTTCGAGAAGGACTACGCGACCGTCCGCGACCGCATCGCCCGCGTGATCCCCGGTTTCGACGACTTCAACGCGCGCGTGGCGCGCCCGGGCGGTTTCGCTCTTCCGCACGCCCCGCGCGACGAGCGCCGCTTCCCGACGGCCACCGGCAAGGCGAACTTCACGGCGGCCCCGGTCGAGTACCCCCGGCTGCCCGAGGGCCGGCTGCTGTTGCAGACGCTGCGCTCGCACGACCAGTACAACACCACCGTCTACGGCCTGGACGACCGCTACCGGGGCATCACGAACGGCCGCCGGGTGGTCCTGGTGAACCCGGAGGACGCCCGGCTGCTGGGCGTGGCCGACGGGTCGTACGTGGACCTGGTCAGTGAGTGGAAGGACGGCGTGGAGCGCCGGGCGCCGGGCTTCCGGGTGGTGTACTACCCGACCGCCCGGGGCTGCGCGGCCGCGTACTACCCGGAGACCAATGTGCTGGTGCCGCTCGACGCGACGGCGGACACCAGCAACACCCCGGCCAGCAAGTCCGTGGTGATCCGTCTGGAGACCGGGGTGCCGGAGCCCACGGCCACCGCCTGAGCGCCCGCTCATCGCGTCTGGAAGAATCGGCGGCCTACTGAGCGTTTGCTCAGCAGGAAGACAGCCGCAAGACGAACGGAGCCGGCCCATGGGCGAGCAGCAGCACGTGAAGTTCCCGCAGGAGGTCATCGACGAGTACGCCTCGCTCGGCGTCGACCTGCAGGCCCTGTTCTCGGCGGGCCACCTCGGCAACCGCATGGGCGTGCAGATCGTGGAGGCCTCGGCGGACCGGGTCGTCGGCACCATGCCGGTGGAGGGCAACACCCAGCCGTACGGGCTGCTGCACGGCGGTGCCAGCGCGGTGCTGGCGGAGACCCTCGGTTCGGTCGGTTCGATGCTGCACGGCGGCAGTTCGAAGATCGCGGTCGGTGTCGACCTGAACTGCACGCATCACCGCGGAGCCCGCTCCGGCCTGGTCACCGGCGTGGCCACGCCCGTCCACCGGGGGCGCTCGACGGCGACGTACGAGATCGTGATCAGCGACGAGGAGGGCCGGCGGGTGTGCAGCGCCCGCCTGACCTGCCTGCTGCGTGACGCGCGCCCGGTCGACGGGGCCCACCTCCAGGGCGCCGGCGCCTGACCGGCCCCCGGCGGGGCGAAGGACCTCGGCGCCTCCGGCCGAGGCCGGCGCCCCGCCCGAGCAAGAGGCCGGCGCGCAGCACCTCCGCACCTCCGGCGCGCCCCCGCCCGACCCGCCGAGAAATGCGAAAAACTCCCGAAGGCTTGACTTTCTTTCCCCCGCGTAACTCTACGTAATACGTGTGTAATCTGCATTTGCTGTTTCACCCCAGTTCCCGGGGCACGCCGCGTCTCTCGCCCGCCCAGGAAGTCGCCCACAGCAACGGTCTCGCGTAATGTGCAAAACCGCCGAGACGCCTGAACGGATCACGCCGGGTCCTGCAGGTTCTCAGAATGCGGACGGGGCGAATCGGGCCGAATTCCTGCTTTCCCCCCACGCTGTACCGCTCTGCATTACCTCGTGTCATAACAAGAGCGTCACAGCCTTGGACAAGCACTCCTCCCCGTTCCTCACCCGCGCTTAGAGTCACGGCCAGTCACCGCTCCATGGGGAGTTCGGTAGCGGCGCGGCACTCGTCGATCCCTGCGAGGGAGGCGTGCTGCCCGCGGAAAGGATCGATTGTGCGAACGCGTTCTCTGGTGATTCTTACCTCGGTGTTGACCACCGGAGCCCTGACCCTCACGGCCTGCGGCTCCCGCGACAGCGGCAGCAAGGGTGGCGACAGCGGCAACGTGACGGTCACGATCGGCGTCGATGCCCCGCTGACCGGCCAGAACTCCGCCACGGGTCTCGGCATCCAGTACGGCGCCCAGATCGCCGTCGACGACGCCAACAAGAACAAGACCGTCCCGGGCGTCACCTTCAAGATCAAGGCGCTGGACGACAAGGCGATTCCGGCCACCGGCCAGCAGAACGCCACCCAGCTCGTCTCCGACAAGACCGTGCTCGGCGTCGTCGGCCCGCTCAACTCCGGTGTGGCCACGCAGATGCAGCAGGTCTTCGCCACCGCCAACCTGGTGGAGATCTCGCCGTCCAACACCAACCCCGAGCTGACCATGGGCAAGAACTGGCAGACCAGCCCGTCCCGCCCGTTCAAGACGTACTTCCGCACCGCGACCACCGACGCCCTGCAGGGCGCCTACGCGGCGGACTACGCCTACAACGTCGCCAAGAAGAAGAAGGCCTTCGTCGTCGACGACAAGCAGACCTACGGTGCGGGTCTGTCGAAGATCTTCTCGGAGCAGTTCGCCAAGCAGGGCGGCAAGGTCATCGGCACCGACCACGTCAACACCGGCGACCGCGACTTCTCCACCCTGGTCACGAAGATCAAGAGCTCGGGCGCCGACATCCTCTACTACGGCGGCCAGTACGACGAGTCTCAGGTGCTGACCAAGCAGCTCAAGGCCGCGGGCGCCAACATCCCGCTGTTCGGCGGCGACGGCATGTTCACCCCGACCTACATCCAGACCGCCGGCAAGGCCTCCGAGGGCGACCTGGTGACCTCGATCGGTGTCCCGGTCGACACCCTGCCCGCCGCCAAGGACTTCGTGGCCACCTACAAGGCCAAGAAGTACCCCGGTGACTACGGCACCTACGGCTCGTACTCCTACGACGCCACCACCGCGATCATCAAGGCCGTCGGGACCGTCGTGAAGGACGGCAAGATCCCCACCGACGCCCGCTCGCAGATCGTCAGCGCCGTCCAGAACACCTCCTTCGAGGGCATCTCCGGCAAGATCTCGTTCGACCAGTACGGCGACACCACGAACAAGCAGCTGACCGTCTACAAGGTCGTCAGCGGAGCGTGGAAGTCCGTCCAGAGCGGCGTGGCCACCCCGAAGTAACCGGCCACCACACATCGCACCACCAGGGCCGCGCGGCGCAGACCAACCGTCACCGCGCGGCCCGCCTTCTACGCCCCCCTGACTCTCCCCACAACATGGAGGCCATGCGGTGAACACCCTGCCGCAGCAGCTGGCCAACGGGCTGTTCCTCGGCTCGATGTACGGTCTGATCGCCATCGGCTACACGATGGTGTACGGCATCGTCCAGCTCATCAACTTCGCCCATGGCGAGATCTTCATGACCGGAGGCTTCGGCGCCCTCACGGTCTACCTTCTCCTGCCGGACGGCATATCCATGTGGGTAGCCCTGCCCGCGATGCTCATCGGCGGCGCCCTGGTCGCCGTTCTCATCGCCGTCGGCGCCGAACGCTTCGCCTACCGGCCACTGCGCGGCGCACCACGCCTCGCGCCGCTGATCACCGCGATCGGCCTGTCGCTCGCGCTGCAGCAGGCGGTCTTCAACTGGTACCACGTCGACGGCGACGCCAAGACCGCCCGGGTCTTCCCGCAACTGCCGTTCGGCCCGCTGCACATCGGCTCGGTGACCGTGCAGAGCGGTGACATCTTCCTGATCATCGCCGCCCCGCTGTGCATGGCGATCCTCGCCCTGTTCGTCCGGCTCTCCCGCACCGGCCGCGCCATGCAGGCCACCGCCCAGGACCCGGACACCGCCCAGCTGATGGGCATCGACACCAACCGCATCATCGTCATCGCCTTCGCGATCGGCGGCTTCTTCGCGGCCGTCGCCGGTGTCTCCTACGGCCTCAAGTACGGCTCCGTCTCCTACGACATGGGCTTCATCGCCGGTCTGAAGGCGTTCACCGCGGCCGTCCTCGGCGGCATCGGCAACATCTACGGCGCCATGCTCGGCGGCCTCGTCCTCGGTATCGCCGAGGCCATGGCCACCGCCTACATCGCCAACATCCCCGGCATGCAGCAGCTCGGCGGTGGCGGCTGGGCCTCCGTGTGGGCCTTCGTCCTGCTGATCCTCGTACTCCTCTTCAGACCACAGGGTCTGCTCGGCGAACGCGTCGCGGACAGGGCGTGAGCAGCATGACCGACACCACCACCATCTCCCCGGCGGCGACGGAGCGCGGACCGGTCCCGCTGCCCCTGTCCCTCGCCCGGCTGCTCGTCGTCGTGGGCGCCGTGGGCACCATCGCGAGCACGTTCCTCAGCTGGACCTGGACGTCCGACTTCCCCGGCGACCTGACGGTCTACGGCTACCCGGCCGGCCTGCAGATCCTCGCCCTCGTGGGCGGCGTCCTCACCCTGCTGTTCGGGCTGACCCTGTGGGACGTCACGTGGCTGCGCTGGCTGAACCCGGCGAACGCCACCTCCCCGGTCTTCCTGACGGCCCTGTCGGCGTTCGCCGTCTGCTGGTTCACCGGCATCGCCATCGCCGTCGACCTCGGCGGCCTGGTCAACCTGGACCCGGGCGCGTACGTGGCGATGGCGGCCTCCGCGCTGCCCGTCGTCGGCGCCCTCGCGCTGCCCCACCCGGCCCCCGGCAGCGGCATCCGCGGCTATCTGACCAAGCCCCAACTGCCCGCTCCCGGCAAGGTGTCGCCGCTCACCGAGCGCGTCGTCATCACGGTCGGCGTCGCGCTCGCCCTGCTGGCCTTCACCTACGGCATCGGCATCGACAACGACGCCAGCGAGACCTTCATCGGCTACCTGCTGCTGCTCGTCTTCGCCGCCTGGGGCCTGATGCACACCGGCCTGGTCGACCGCTTCGCGACCACCGCGGCGCACCACAAGGGGTTCGCCTCGGCGCTCGCCTTCGTCGCGGCCGTGATCTTCCCCTTCACCCAGAGCGACGACCACAACGCCAACGTCGGTGTGAACATCCTGATCTTCGCCACCGTCGCCCTCGGCCTGAACATCGTCGTCGGCCTCACCGGTCTGCTCGACCTCGGTTACGTCGCGTTCCTCGGCGTCGGCGCCTACGCGGCCGCCCTGGTCTCCGGCTCGGAGTACTCCCGGTTCTCCGGTGTGCACTTCCCGTTCTGGGCCGCCGCCCTCACCGGCATGGCCGCCTCGCTGGTCTTCGGTGTGCTGATCGGCGCGCCGACCCTGCGGCTGCGCGGCGACTACCTGGCCATCGTCACGCTCGGCTTCGGTGAGATCTTCCGTATCACCGTCAACAACCTCGACGGCACCTCCGGGCCGAACATCACCCGCGGCCCCAACGGCATCACCCAGATCCCGGACCTGAACATCTTCGGGTTCAACCTGGGCGAGTCGCACGACATCCTCGGGCACAGCCTGGGCCGGTTCGCCAACTACCTGTTCCTGATGCTCATCGTCACGGCGATCGTCGTGCTCGTCTTCACCCGCGCCGCCGACTCCCGTATCGGCCGCTCCTGGATCGCCATCCGCGAGGACGAGACCGCCGCCACCGCCATGGGCATCAACGGCTTCCGCGTCAAGCTGATCGCCTTCGCCCTGGGCGCCTCCCTCGCGGGTCTCGCCGGCACCGTGATGGCGCACGTCAACTACAGCGTGAACCCGCAGCCGTACCAGTTCGCCGGCGCCGCCCCGCCCAACTCGGCCTTCCTGCTGGCCGCCGTCGTCCTCGGCGGCATGGGCACCGTCAGCGGCCCGCTGCTCGGCGCGAGCGTGCTCTACCTGGTCCCGGAGAAGCTCCAGTTCCTTCAGAACTACGAGCTGTTCGCCTTCGGCGTCGCGCTGATCCTGCTGATGCGCTTCCGGCCGGAGGGCATCATCGCCAACCGCCGCCGCCAGCTGGAGTTCCACGAGACCGGCCAGCTCGACGTACCGGAGCAGGCGACGCTGAGCGACGACGCGGCCGTCACCAAGGCAGGGGCGTAAGGAACCATGACGACACCTGTACTCGAAGCCCGTGACGTCACCATGCGGTTCGGCGGTCTGACCGCCGTCCGGTCCGTGGACTTCACGGTCAACAGCGGCGAGATCGTCGGCCTGATCGGCCCGAACGGCGCCGGCAAGACCACCTTCTTCAACTGCCTCACCGGCCTGTACGTCCCCACCGAGGGCACCGTCTCCTACCAGGGCAAGGTGCTGCCGCCCAAGCCGCACCTGGTGACGCAGGCCGGCATCGCGCGCACGTTCCAGAACATCCGGCTCTTCGCCAACATGACTGTTCTGGAGAACGTCCTCGTGGGCCGCCACACGCGGACCAAGGAGGGCCTGTGGTCCGCGCTGCTGCGCGGTCCCGGCTTCCGCAAGGCCGAGAAGGAGTCCGAGGCGAAGGCCATGGAGCTCCTGGAGTTCATCGGCCTCGCCGCCAAGCGCGACCACCTCGCGCGCAACCTGCCCTACGGCGAGCAGCGCAAGCTGGAGATCGCGCGGGCGCTGGCCAGCGAGCCGGGACTGCTGCTGCTCGACGAGCCGACGGCCGGCATGAACCCGCAGGAGACCCGGGCCACCGAGGAACTGGTCTTCGCCATCCGGGACAAGGGCATCGCCGTCCTCGTCATCGAGCACGACATGCGCTTCATCTTCAACCTGTGCGACCGGGTCGCCGTCCTCGTCCAGGGCGAGAAGCTCGTCGAGGGCACCTCCGACGTCGTACAGGCGGACGACCGGGTCGTCGCCGCCTATCTGGGTGAGCCCTTCGAGGGCGCCCCCGGGACGGCGGAGGCTGCCGAGGTCGAAGCCGCGGAGGCCGCCGCCGAGGCCGCCGACGCGGAGAGCGCCGCCGACACCGAGAGCACAGAGGCGGACAGCACCACCAAGGGAGAGGCCCAGTGACCGCACTGCTGGAGGTCGAGGACCTCAGGGTCGCCTACGGCAAGATCGAGGCCGTCAAGGGCATCTCGTTCAGCGTCGAGGCCGGTCAGGTCGTGACCCTCATCGGCACCAACGGCGCCGGCAAGACGACGACCCTGCGCACCCTGTCGGGCCTGCTCAAGCCGGCCGGGGGAAGGGTCGTGTTCGACGGCAAGCCGCTCAGCGGGGTTCCGGCGCACAAGATCGTCGCGCTCGGACTCGCCCACTCCCCCGAGGGCCGGCACATCTTCCCGCGCCTGACGATCGCGGAGAACCTGCAACTCGGTGCCTTCCTCCGCAAGGACAAGGCGGGCATCGAGAAGGACATCCAGCGGGCCTACGACCTCTTCCCGATCCTGGGCGAGCGGCGCAAGCAGGCCGCGGGCACCCTCTCGGGCGGTGAGCAGCAGATGCTGGCGATGGGGCGCGCGCTGATGTCCCAGCCGAAGCTGCTGATGCTGGACGAGCCGTCGATGGGTCTGTCGCCGATCATGATGCAGAAGATCATGGCGACGATCCTGGAGCTGAAGTCGCAGGGGACGACGATTCTGCTGGTCGAGCAGAACGCGCAGGCGGCGTTGTCGCTGGCCGACCAGGGGCATGTGATGGAGGTCGGCAACATCGTGCTGTCGGGGAGCGGGCAGGATCTGCTCCATGACGAATCCGTCAGGAAGGCCTACTTGGGCGAGGACTAGCCAGTCGGTCGGCTGACGGCCGGTGGGGGCCGGTCGCGCCCGCGCGGCGGAGCCGCACATCGACAACGGCCCCCGCCCCTTTCAGGGGCGCTGTCCCGGAGCGGCATCACCAAGGCCCGCGCTCCCTTCTCCGGAGCGCGGGCCTTGGCGTTCGCAGGTGTGTGCGAGTCAGCCCTTGCCGGACTTCTTCTCCTCGCTGTCCGCGATGACGGCCTCGGCGACCTGCTGCATCGACATGCGGCGGTCCATCGACGTCTTCTGGATCCAGCGGAACGCGGCCGGCTCGGTCAGGCCGTACTCGGTCTGCAGGACGGACTTCGCGCGGTCGACCAGCTTGCGGGTCTCCAGGCGCTGGGTGAGGTCGGCGACCTCCTTCTCCAGCTGCCGCAGCTCGTTGAAGCGGGAGACGGCCATCTCGATCGCCGGGACGACGTCGCTCTTGCTGAACGGCTTGACCAGGTAGGCCATCGCGCCGGCGTCCCGGGCCCGCTCCACCAGGTCGCGCTGCGAGAAGGCGGTGAGCATCAGGACCGGGGCGATGGACTCCTGGGCGATCTTCTCGGCCGCCGAGATGCCGTCCAGCTTGGGCATCTTGACGTCGAGGATGACGAGGTCGGGGCGGTGCTCGCGGGCCAGCTCGACGGCCTGTTCGCCGTCACCGGCCTCACCGACGACCGTGTACCCCTCCTCCTCCAGCATCTCTTTCAGGTCCAGCCGGATCAGGGCCTCGTCCTCGGCGATGACGACTCGGGTCGTCAGCGGAGGCACGTGCGACTTGTCGTCGTCGGGCGCGTCTACGGGCTGGGGCGACTCGGGGGCGGTCACGGGGGCTCCTCGTTCAGGGCAGGGGTACTGCTGACAAGAGCCTACCTAGCTACGGTATGGTGGACGCGCGGAGGGTCGGGGATCACCTTTGATTCTTCGAGCCCCGGTAGCCCAATTGGCAGCAGGCAACGGATTCAAAACCCGTACAGTGTCGGTTCGAGTCCGACCCGGGGCACTTTTCCTTGGATTCCAAGGTCGCGTTATTGCGTGGCCGAAGGGCCCCTCCCCGCTTGGTGGAGGGGCCCTTCGCGCGTCACCTGGGGCTGTCGTCCTCGCCGATGTGGTGCACCCGGAGCATGTTGGTGGAGCCGGAGACGCCGGGCGGGGAGCCCGCCGTGATGACCACGACGTCGCCCTTCTCGCAGCGCCCGTACTTCAGCAGCAGCTCGTCGACCTGGTCGACCATCTTGTCCGTCGAGTCGACGTGCGGGCCGAGGAAGGTCTCGACGCCCCAGGTGAGGTTGAGCTGGGAGCGGGTGGCCGGTTCCGGGGTGAAGGCGAGCAGCGGGATCGGCGAGCGGTAGCGGGACAGCCGGCGGACCGTGTCCCCCGACTCGGTGAACGCGACCAGGAACTTCGCGTTCAGGAAGTCGCCCGTCTCCGCGGCGGCCCGGGCGACCGCGCCGCCCTGGGTGCGGGGCTTGTTGCTCTCGGTCAGCGGCGGCAGGCCCTTGGCGAGGATGTCCTCCTCGGCCGCCTCGACGATCTTCGCCATGGTGCGCACGGTCTCGATCGCGTACTTGCCGACGCTGGTCTCGCCGGAGAGCATCACCGCGTCCGTGCCGTCGATGACCGCGTTGGCGACGTCGGAGGCCTCGGCGCGGGTGGGCCGCGAGTTCTCGATCATGGAGTCGAGCATCTGGGTGGCGACGATGACCGGCTTTGCGTTGCGCCTGGCCAGCTTGATCGCGCGCTTCTGGACGATCGGCACCTGCTCCAGCGGCATCTCCACGCCGAGGTCGCCGCGGGCGACCATGATGCCGTCGAAGGCGGCCACGATGGAGTCGATGTTCTCGACGGCCTGCGGCTTCTCGACCTTGGCGATCACCGGAAGGCGGCGGCACTCCTCGTCCATGATGCGGTGGACGTCCTCGATGTCCCGGCCGCTGCGCACGAAGGACAGCGCGATCACGTCGAAGCCGGTGCGCAGCGCCCACCGCAGATCGGCCTCGTCCTTCTCGGACAGGGCCGGGACGGAGACGGCTACGCCGGGGAGGTTGAGGCCCTTGTGGTCGGAGACCATGCCGCCCTCGACCACCGTGGTGTGCACGCGGGGGCCGTCGACGTGGGTGACCTCCAGGCAGACCTTGCCGTCGTCCACGAGCACGCGCTCACCGGGAGTGACATCGCCCGCCAGACCCCGGTACGTCGTCCCGCACTGGTGCCGGTCGCCCTCGGCGCCCTCCTCCACCGTGATGACGAAGGCGTCACCGCGTTCGAGGAGTACCGGGCCCTCGGTGAAACGGCCGAGCCGGATCTTCGGGCCTTGAAGGTCGGCGAGGACCCCGACGCTGCGACCGGACTCGTCGGAGGCCTTGCGGACGCGGTGGTAGCGCTCCTCGTGCTCGGCGTAGCCGCCGTGGCTGAGGTTGAATCGGGCGACGTCCATTCCGGCCTCGACCAGTGCCTTGATCTGGTCGTACGAGTCGGTGGCGGGCCCCAGAGTACAAACGATCTTTGCTCGGCGCATGGTTCGAGCCTAGGCCTTACCGGCGGGTAGAGAATTGGCCGTACATGACGACCCAACAACCTTTACGTGAAGGCCTATTGACAAGTGTTGAATTGTGCGCGCGTCCGCTCCGATGAGCATCTCGCATGCGTCGGATGCGCGGAACCGCCGACGGGTCACAGCTTCGGCGGCGCCATCGTGAAGTGCGCGCCGACCTGCGCGGTCACACGCAGTTGCGGCGGTTCGAGATCCAGGGGTTCGGGGGGCGCCGGCAGGTCGGCGACCGCCCGGCTGCGCAGTGCGCCGCCGAAGGCCGCCCGGTGCGGCCGCGGGCCCTCGACGCCGGTGTCGGCCAGCTCGACCAGGGCGGTGAGCGAGGTACCGAGGGCGCTCGCGTACTCCCGGGCGCGCTGCACCGCCTCGGCGACCGCCCGCCGCCGGGCCTCGCCGTGCACGGGTGAGTCGTCACGCAGCGACCACCAGGGGCCGTCCACCCGGGTCAGCTCCAAGTCGGCGAGCCTGGTGACGAGTTCGCCGAGCACGGTGAAGTCGGTGAACTCGGCGGTGAGCTGCACCCGTCCGTGATAGTTGCGCACCCGCTCGCCCCGGCCGCGCTCGGCGAACTCGGGGGCGACGGAGAACGCCCCCGTCGACAGCCGCTCCACCGCGTCGCCGTACGACTTGATCAGGCCGAGGGCGGCGGTGTTGCGGCGGGTGAGGTCGTCGAGGGTCGAACGGCGGTCCCGGCCCCGGGCACTGACCATGACAGCGATCCGGGCCAGCTCCGGCTCGACCTCCAGCTCGGCCTCGCCGCGCACGAGGAGAAGGGGCGCGTCGGGCGTGCCGGCCGGCCGGCGTTCCTCGGTCATATGCCCACTGTGTCACGCCATCCGCATCCGCGCGCCCACCAGTTCACGGTCCAGGTCACCAGATCGCAACCTCCAGGACCTGTTGCCGTCAGTCATGCCCAGGACAGAATCTACGCGCGTCGTTGACTGAATCCCGAGGAGATCGAGACATGCCCTTGAACCGCCGGAAGTTCCTGAAGAAGTCCGCCGCGACCGGAGCGGGAGTGGCGGTCGCCGGCGCGGCGGCGGCCCCGGCGCAGGCATCGGTCAGGCCCGCCCCGCGCCGAAGGCGGTACTCCCTCACCGTCATGGGCACCACCGACCTGCACGGGCACGTCTTCAACTGGGACTACTTCAAGGACGCGGAGTACTCCGACAAGGCCGGCAACGCGATGGGCCTGGCGCGCATCTCGACCCTGGTCGACCAGGTGCGCGAGGAGAAGGGCCGCGGCAACACCCTGCTGCTGGACGCCGGTGACACCATCCAGGGCACCCCGCTGGCGTACTACTACGCCAAGGTGGACCCGATCACCGCGAAGGGCGGCCCGGTGCACCCGATGGCGCAGGCCATGAACGCGATCGGGTACGACGCGGCGGCCCTCGGCAACCACGAGTTCAACTACGGCATCGAGACCCTGCGCAGGTTCGAGGACCAGTTGCGCTTCCCGCTGCTCGGCGCCAACGCGGTCGACGCGAAGACCCTGAAGCCGGCCTTCCCGCCGTACTTCATCAAGAAGTTCCACGTCCCGGGCCTCCCGCCGGTCAAGGTCGCCGTCCTCGGCCTGACCAACCCGGGCATCGCGATCTGGGACAAGGCCTACGTCCAGGGCCGGCTCGCCTTCCCGGGCCTGGAGGAGCAGGCCGCGAAGTGGGTGCCGAAGCTGAAGGCGATGGGCGCGGACGTGGTCGTGGTCTCGGCCCACTCCGGCTCCTCCGGCACCTCCTCCTACGGCGACCAGGTGCCGTACGTGGAGAACGCCGCCGCCAACGTCGCCCGGCAGGTGCCGGGCATCGACGCGATCCTGGTCGGCCACGCGCACGTGGAGATCCCGGAGCTGAAGGTCGTCAACGAGACCACCGGCAGGACCGTCGTCCTCTCCGAACCGCTCTGCTACGCCGAGCGCCTGACCCTCTTCGACATCGAGCTGGTGTTCGGCAAGGGCACCTGGCAGGTGGAGTCGGTCGCGGCCTCGCTGCTGAACTCCAACACGGTCGCCGACGACCCGAAGATCACCCGGCTCCTGAGTGACGAGCACGCCAAGGTCGTCGCGTACGTCAACCAGGTCGTCGGCACCGCGACCGAGACCCTGACCACGGTCGAGGCCCGCTACCAGGACGCCCCGATCATCGACCTGATCACCAAGGTCCAGGAGGATGTGGTCAAGGCGGCCCTGGCGGGCACCGAGTACGCGTCGCTGCCGGTGCTCGCGCAGGCCTCGCCGTTCTCCCGGACCTCCGAGATCCCGGCCGGCCAGGTCACCATCCGGGACCTGTCGAGCCTGTACGTCTACGACAACACGCTGGTCGCCAAGCTGATGACCGGCGCACAGATCCGCGCGTACCTGGAGTACTCGGCGGAGTACTACGTCCAGACGGCCGCCGACGCCGCCGTCGACGTGGAGAAGCTGACCAACGCGAACAGCCGTCCGGACTACAACTACGACTACGTCTCGGGCCTCCGGTACGACATCGACATCGCGCAGCCGGCCGGTTCGCGGATCAGGAACCTG
Source organism: Streptomyces sp. NPDC086519 (assembly GCF_040686075.1). Lineage (NCBI taxonomy): Bacteria > Bacillati > Actinomycetota > Actinomycetes > Kitasatosporales > Streptomycetaceae > Streptomyces > Streptomyces sp. NPDC086519. Next base: position 160,820 of record NZ_JBFBJL010000016.1, on the reverse strand, counting down.
ACCCATGACGGCGCCGCTCTCGACGACGCCGGGCAGTTCGTGCTCGCGGTCAACAACTACCGTGCCAACGGCGGCGGCGCGTTCCCGTATGTCGCCACGGCCAAGCAGCTGTGGTCGGAGTCGACGGAGATCCGCACCCGGATCGCGGAGTGGGTGACCGCCAAGGGCGTCCTGGACCCGAAGGACTTCGCCTCGGTGGACTGGAAGCTGACCCGCGACGGCACGCCGGTGTTCTGAGCGGTCCCGCGGGGCGCCGGTCCGGGGACCGGCGCCCCGCGGCCTGCCGGCGACGTGCTCAGTCGACGAGCGGCGTGAGCTGCCTCGGCTGCTGCTGCGCCGGAACCCTTTCCTCCGGCCGCTCCAGGCCGAAGCTGGTGAAGGCCGTGCGCGCGGGCAGCGGGTAGGGGTCCTTGCCGGTCAGGGAGTTGAGGATGGTGGCGGAGCGCCAGGCGGCCAGGCCCAGGTCCGGGGCGCCGACGCCGTGGGTGTGGAGTTCGGCGTTCTGGACGTACGCCGCTCCGGTCACCGACGGGTCGAGGACGAGCCGGAACCGCTCCTCCACGCGCGGGCGTTCGCTGTTGTCCCGGCGCAGGTACGGGTCGAGTCCGGCGAGCAGGCGGCCGAGAGGGCGTTCGCGGTAGCCGGTGGCCAGGACGACGGCATCGGTGGTGAGCCGGGAGCGGCGGCCCTGCTGGATGTGTTCGAGGTGGAGCTCGACCTTGGTGGTGGCGACGCGTCCGGCCGTGCGGACCTGGACGCCGGGGGTCAGGACGGCTTCCGGCCAGCCGCCGTGCAGCGTACGGCGGTACAGCTCGTCGTGGATCGCGGCGAGGGTGTCGGCGTCGATGCCCCTGTGCAGCTGCCACTGGGCGGAGACGAGCCGGTCCCGGACGGGTTCCGCGAGGGCGTGGAAGTAGCGGGTGTAGTCGGGGGTGAAGTGTTCCAGGCCGAGCTTGGAGTACTCCATGGGCGCGAACGCCTCGCCGCGCCCGATCCAGTGCAGCTTCTCGCGGCCGGCGGGCCGGTGGCGCAGCAGGTCCAGGAAGACCTCGGCGCCGGACTGCCCGCAGCCCACGACGGTGACGTGCTCGGCGGCGAGGAAGGTCTCACGGTGGTCGAGGTAGTCGGCCGCGTGGATGACCGGGACGCCCGCGGACTCCACCAGGGGCTTGAGCGGGTCGGGCACGTGGGGGACGGCCCCGACCCCGAGCACGACGTTCTTCGTGTAGGTACGGCCGAGCGACTCGGCCTCCCCCTCGGCGTCGAGCCGGGTGAAGTCGACCTCGAACAGCTCGCGTTCGGAGTTCCAGCGGACGGCGTCGACCTGGTGGGAGAAGCGCAGCCCGGGCAGGCTCTCGGCGACCCAGCGGCAGTAGGCGTCGTACTCGGCGCGCCGGATGTGGAAGCGCTCGGCGAAGTAGAACGGAAAGAGCCGGTCGCGGGCCTTGAGGTAGTTGAGGAACGACCAGGGGCTCGCGGGGTCGGCGAGGGTCACCAGGTCGGCGAGGAAGGGGACCTGGACGGTGGCGCCGTCGATCAGCAGCCCGGGGTGCCAGGCGAAACCCGGGCGCTGTTCGTAGAAGACGGCGTCGAGTTCGGGGAGCGGGTGGGCGAGTGCGGCAAGGGAGAGGTTGAACGGTCCGATGCCGATGCCGACCAGGTCGCGGGGTGCTTCGGGCTCGCGGTGCGGGGGGTTGGGCGTCGAGCTCATCGGGGCGTCGTTCCTTCCACGAGTTTCAGGAGGAGGGCCAGTTCGTCCGGCCGGGTGTGGGGATTGAGGAGGGTGGCCTTGAACCAGAGCCGGCCGTCGAGCCGGGCCCGGCCGAGTACCGCCCGCCCGTCGAACAGCAGCCCGCGCCGTACGCCGGCGACGTCGTCGTCGGTGGCTCCGGTGGGGCGGAACAGCACCGTGCTGATGTCCGGCCGGTCGTAGAGCTCGAAGCCGGGGTGCTCGCGGACCAGGGCGGCGAAGTCCCGTGCCTGTGCGCACACCTGGTCGACCAGCGCGCCGAGTCCGGTGCGGCCCAGGGTCTTGAGGGTGACCGCGATCTTGAGGACGTCGGGGCGCCGGGTGGTGCGCAGGGAGCGGCCGAGCAGGTCGGGGTAGCCGGCCTCGGTGTCGTCGTCGGCGTTGAGGTAGTCGGCGTGGTGGTGGAGGACGCCCAGCTCGGCCGGGCGGGAGACGGCGAGGAGGCCGGCGGCGGCCGGCTGCCAGCCGAGTTTGTGCAGGTCGAGGGTGACGCTGTGGGCGCGCTCCAGACCGGCGAGTTTGTCCCGGTGCCGGTCGCTGAAGGCGAGGCCGCCTCCGTAGGCGGCGTCGACGTGCAGCCGGGCGCCGTGGGCGGCGCAGAGACCGGCGATCTCGGGGAGCGGGTCGATGAGCCCGGCGTCGGTGGTGCCGGCGGTGGCGGCGACCAGCAGGGGCCGGGGCAGGTGGGTGAGGGCGTCGTGGAGGGCGGCCGGGTCGAGGGTGCCGTTCGGGGCGGGGACCACGACGGGGTCGGGCAGGCCGAGCAGCCAGGCGGCCCGGGGCAGCGAGTGGTGGGCGTTGGCGCCGCAGACGAGCCGGACGGAGCCGCCGAAGGCTTCCCGGGCGAGGAGCAGGGCGAGCTGGTTGGACTCGGTGCCGCCGGTGGTGACCACGGCGGCGGAGAGGCCGATGGTGTGCGCGAGGGTGCGGGTGACCAGGGCCTCCAGGGCGGCGGCGGCCGGGGCCTGGTCCCATGAGTCCAGGGAGGGGTTGAGGACACTAGCGGCGAGGTCGGCGGCGGCCGCGACGGCGAGCGGCGGGCAGTGCAGATGCGCCGCGCACAGCGGGTCGGCGGGATCGGCGGCGCCCTCGGCGAGGGCGGTCACCAGGGTGCGCAGGGCGTCGGGGTCGCCGTCGTCCGGGAGTACGTCTCCCACGGCGTCCGCGACCCGCTCGGCCACCGCCTCCGGCCCGCCCGCGGGCAGCGGACCGCCGCGCGCCCGGCCGCCCTCGCCGAGGGCGTCGAGCACGGTGTCCAGCAGAGGCCGCAGGGCCTCGGGGCCCAGGGGTCCGGATGCGAGGGACGGCGTACTCATGGGCTCTCCTCGGGGCGCTGGCCGAAAGGGGGTGTCGGCAGGGGGAGTTCCAGCTTGTACGGGATGGGGTCTGCGCGTCCCCGAAGCCCAACGATCGGAACCCGAAAGGGGGTACTGCCGTACGGGGAAAACCTGTCGGGGCGGTGCGCCCCGGGCGCGTCGGAGCAAGCGGTGAACGGGCGTTGAGACCGTGGCTGACCGGGGTTAACGTCGGTGGCGTGGTTGACGCGTGGATGATCGACGTGCCCGGTGAGCGGGTACTGGTGCGGGAGCCGCGGCCCGCGGACGAGGCGCCGCTGCTGGACCTCTTCGAGGCCTGCGAGGACTGGTTCGTGGCGGCGACGGGGCTGCCGTCGGGGCCGGGCGACGTGCAGAGCCTGTTCTACGGGCTGCCCGAGGGCGCCGACCCCGACGACAAGGTGCTGCTGGTCCTGGAGCGGGACGGGGTGGTCTCGGGCCTGGTGGACGCCGTACGGAACCATCCGGTGCCGGGCGCGGTCGCGGTGGGGCTGTTCCTGCTGGCGCCCTGGGCGCGGGGCCGGGGCCTGGGGCGGGCGCTGGCCGAGTCGCTGCTCGCGCACGCCGAGGAGGTGTCCCTGGTGACTGCGTCGGTGCCGCCGGGCTGGCGCTCCGGGGAGCGTTTCCTGGAGCGCCTGGGCTTCACGCTGGGCGCGCAGACGCCCGGGACGGCCGTGGTGGGCAACCGGCGCGCGGGGCCGCGGGAGGGCGCGGTGCGCCGGGCGGAGCTGCGGCCGGCCGCGCGCTGAGGACCCCGGCCGGGCACGTCAGGGGCGGAAGTCGGCCGCGTGGTCGGCGGCCCACTGTCCGAAGGCGCGGGCCGGGCTGCCGGTGACCTCCTCGACCGTGGTGGTGATCTCCGGCGGGACGCCGACGGTGGCCGCGAAGCTCTTCAGCAGGCCCTGGACCAGCTCCGGCGGGCTCTGCGGGAAGAGCAGCGGGGCGGCCTCTTCGGGCGGCACCTCGACGAAGGCCAGCTCGCGGCCGACGGCCCGCCCGATCGCCGCGATCTGGTCGGTGTTGGTGGTGGCGGCGGGACCGGTGAGGCGGTGGACGGCGCCCTCGTGGCCGCCGTCCAGGAGCGCGCGTTCGGCGACCGCGGCGATGTCGTCCTCGTGGATGGGCGCGGTGAGCATGCCGGCGAAGACGCCGCGGACGGTGTCGCCGGCGCGGATCTGGGGCGCCCACTGGAGGGCGTTGGCGGCGAACGCGTTGGGGCGCAGGAACGTCCAGGCGAGCCCGCTGTCGCGGATCTGCCGTTCGGCCGTGGCGTGCATGACGTGGATGGGGTGGGTCTCGTCGGCGCCCTCCCGGATGATCCCGGACGAGAGCAGGACGACATGGCGCACCCCGGCCGTACGGGCCGCGGCCAGGAGTTCGGGCAGCCGCCCGCCGGCCGCCTGGACGTACAGGAAGACCTTGCTCGCCCCGGCGAACAGCGGGGCCAGGTCCTCCGGCCGGAACGTGACCACCTCGGCCTTGTCGGGCAGGCCGGCGGTCTCCGGGGCGCGGGTGAGCGCCCGCACGGCCTGGCCGTCGGCGACGAGACGTGCGACGAGGGCACGGCCGACGTTGCCGGTGGCACCGGTGACTACGATCACGGATCTCTCCCTGGGTCTTCGGCGCTTGTGCGGCACCGAGCCTAGGAGCGGCGGCCGGGTCCCCGCATCGTCTTCGGGGACCAGCCGCGCCCGTGTCGTCGTACGTCCGCGGCCCTACGCCTCGCGGACCCGCAGCGCCCGTTCCAGGTCGTCCAGTTCGTCGGTCAGGCAGCGGCGCAGGGCCGTGACCGGGTCGGCGTCGGCCAGGCAGGCCCGGCCCAGGGCGAGGTTCTCGGCGTCGACGGCGTGGGCGGGGAACGCCTGCCGGCCGGTGACCGTGGCGATGCGGGGGCCGCGCCGGGCGGCGACGGCGACCGCCTCCTGGTAGTAGCGCGGCACGTAGTCGCGGACCAGGTCGGCCTGTTCGGGGTGCCAGAAACCTTCGGCGGTGGCCGTGAACAGGTAGTTGGAGAGCTCGTCGTCGGTGAACATCGCCTCCCAGGCCCTGCGCTTGGCCTCGGGGTCGGGCAGCGCGGCCCGGCAGCGGGCGGCGCCCTCCTGGCCGCTGGCGCTCGGGTCGCGCTCCAGCTCGGCGGCGATCCCGTCCTCGTCGACGGCGCCGAGGACGGCCAGCCGGCCCATGATGCGCCAGCGCAGCTCGGGGTCGAGTTCGGGCCCGCCGGGCACGGTGTCCTCGGCCAGCCAGGCGGCGATGGTGTCGGGATGGGCGGCGGCCCGGATGAAGTGCCGTACGGCGATCAGGCGCAGCCCCGGGTTGTCGCCGTCCTCGGTGCGCCGGATGAAGTCCCGGCACAGGGCGGAGACCGTGGCGAGGGCGGCCGGGCGGTCCTCGGGCCTGAGGTACCGGTCGACGACGTGGACCGCGGTGAAGGCCAGCACACCCTGGACGAGGGCGAGGTCGCTCTCGTGCGGAAGGTGGGCGCGGGCGGTCTCCAGGTAGGCGGCGGGCGGGAGTTCCCCGTCGCGGACGGCGTCCCGCAGGGCGTTCCACACCACCGCGCGGGTGAGCGCGTCGGGCACGCCCGACAGGTTGGCCCGGACGGCCGCGGCGGACTCGGCGTCGAAGCGGACCTTGGCGTAGGTCAGGTCGCCGTCGTTGAGCACCAGCAGGGCGGGGCGCTTGCCGAGGGCCTGGGGAGCGGTCTGCGGGATGTCGAGGTCGATGCGCTCGCGCAGGGTGAACCGGCCCTCGTCGGCGAGGTCCTGGTCGTAGACGCCGACACAGACGCGGTGCGGGCGGCTGCCGGTGCGCCCGACGGTGAGGGTGCGGGTGCCGTCGGCGGCGGTGGCCAGGACCGGGGTGAGGGTGTCGACGCCGGTGGTGCGCAGCCAGGCGTCGGCCCAGGCGTGCACGTCGCGTTCGGTGGCGGCGGCGAGGGAGTCGATGAAGTCGGCGAGGGTGGCGTTGCCGAACCGGTGCCGCTGGAAGTGGATGTTGATGCCGGCCAGGAAGTCCTTCTCGCCCGTCCAGGCGACCAGCTGGCGCAGCGCGGAGGCGCCCTTGGCGTAGGAGATGCCGTCGAAGTTGAGCAGGGCGGCGGCGGTGTCGCCGACCGCCTCGGGGGCGACCGGATGGGTGGAGGGGCGCTGGTCGGCGTCGTAGCCCCAGGACTTGCGGGCCACTCCGAAGTCGACCCAGGTGTCCGTGAAGCGGGTGGCCTCGGTGAGGGTCTGGTAGCCCATGTACTCGGCGAAGGACTCGTTCAGCCAGATGTCGTCCCACCAGCGGAGGGTGACGAGGTCGCCGAACCACATGTGGGCCATCTCGTGGGCGATGACCATCGCACGGGTCTGCCGCTCGGTGTCGGTGACGGCGGAGCGGTAGACGAACTCGTCGCGGAAGGTGACCAGGCCGGGGTTCTCCATGGCGCCGGCGTTGAACTCGGGGACGAACGCCTGGTCGTAGGAGTCGAAGGGGTAGGGCTCCTCGAACTTCTCGTGGTAGCGGTCGTAGCACGCGCGCGTGATGTCGAGGATCTCCTCGGCGTCGGCGTCGAGGTGCGGGGCCAGCGAGCGGCGGCAGTGGATGCCGAAGGGCAGGCCGCGGTGCTCGGTGCGCACCGAGTGCCAGGGGCCGGCCGCGACGGCGACCAGGTAGGTGGAGATCAGCGGGGTGGCGGCGGCCCGCCAGCGGCCCTCGCCGAGGTCCTCGGTGATGCCGTTGGCGAGCACCGTCCAGCCCTCGGGGGCGGTCACGGACAGCTCGAAGACGGCCTTCAGGTCGGGCTGGTCGAAGGCGGCGAAGACGCGCTGCACGTCGTCCATGAACAGCTGGGTGTAGACGTACGTCGCGTCGTCCGTGGGGTCGGTGAAGCGGTGCATGCCCTCGCCGGTGCGCGAGTAGCGCATGGTGGCGTCGACGCGCAGCTCGTGCTCGCCCGCGGTGAGGTCCTTCAGGGGCAGCCGGTCCTGCTCCAGCGCCTCGGGGTCGAGGGGCTGTCCGTCCAGGGTGACGGCCCGCAGGGCGGCGGGCTTCATCTCGACGAAGGTGTCGCCGTCGGATCGGGCCGTGAACCTGATCACGGTACGGGAGTCGAAGGTCTCGTCCCCGGTGGTCAGGTCGAGGTCGATCGTGTAGCGGTGGACGTCGAGGAGCTCGGCGCGGCTCTGCGCTTCGTCGCGAGTCAGTACGGACATGCGGGCCATGCTGCCCGATGACACCGGCAACGCACAGAGGCGGGGGCGGTACGCGGCTTATGTCCGCCCCGGAGGCGCGAGCCGGGGTGCGAGCCGGGGTGCGACGGCGCTGGTGAACGCGCCCCTGCGTCTGGAGCGCCTGTTCGAGCGCCTCGTCACCGCACGGGGGTCGCCCCGCGGTGCCGGGCGCTCTTCAGGGCGTGCTTCGAGGCGTTCGGCGGGTGCCCCGGTCAGTGCCCGTCCGTCCCCCGGCCGTTGACGGTGTCCTCGGCGATGGACTCGTGGTGCCTGATCACCTCGGCGATGATGAAGTTCAGGAACTTCTCGGCGAAGGCGGGGTCGAGCTTGGCGTTCTCGGCGAGGGCACGCAGCCTGGCGATCTGCCGGGCCTCGCGGGCCGGGTCGGCCGGGGGCAGCCGGTGGACCGCCTTGAGGCGGCCGACCTGCTGGGTGGCCTTGAAACGTTCGGCGAGCATGTGGACGACGGCCGCGTCGATGTTGTCGATGCTGTCGCGCAGCCGGCCGAGTTCCTCGCGGACGGCGGGGTCGACGTCACCGGTACCGGTGTTGCTGGTGGTCATGGACGTCAACCCTAAGGGGGTGGCGGGGTGATCCCTAAGGGCCGTGGGCGGGTTCGGCCACCGGCGGACCCGGTTCGCCGTCCGCCCGAAGGCCCTCGCTCTGAAGACCCTCGCTCTGAAGGCCCTGGTTCTGAAGGCCCTCGTTCCAGTCGTCGGGCACGGCCCGGCTCTGCTGGGCGCGGAAGCGCACGGGCGCCGTGCCGACCCGGCGGGTGAACAGGCGGGAGAAGTAGGCCGGATCGTCGTAGCCGACGCGGCGGGCGACGGCCGCCACGGACAGTCCCGTCGTGGCGAGGAGTTCCTGGGCGCGACCGAGCCGGATGCCGATCAGGTAGTCCTTGGGGCTGCATCCGGCGACCCGGCGGACGGCGGTGCGCAGCTCGGCCGGCGTCATGCCGTGCCGGGCCGCGTGGTCGGCGACGGTCATCCCGGTGCAGGCGTCCCGGGCCAGCCCGTGCAGCACCGGGTCGCCGTCCGGCGCGAGGTCGGCACGCGCGCGGCGCAGGGCGACCAGGAGCTCGTGCACGGCGGCGCCGGTCTCGACCTCCAGGAGGGGGTTGCCCTGGCGGGCGGCCCGGGCGATGCGGGCGATGACGTCACGGGGTCCGGTGGCGTCCGAGAGGGGCACCACGGGCCGCTCGGGCTCGATGTAGCCGAGTTCCGTGTAGGTCGCGGTGTCGGGCCCGGTGAAGGTCACGAAGGCCTCGTCCCAGCCGCTGTCCGGGTCGGGGCCGTAGTGGTGCGGGACGCCGGGTGTGAGCCACACCAGCGCGGGGGCGGTGACGGTGGTGCGGCGCCCGTCGGGCGTCCGGTACCAGCCGCGGCCCGAGCTGATCACCACGGCGACGTGACCGTCCAGCACGCGCGGGCCGACGGCGGGCACCGCGCCGTACTGGAGGCCGACACCGAGGCAGACCAGGCCGAGGCGGTGGTGGACGGCGCCGGGTGTGAAGAACCGCATCCAGGTGCGGAAGACCGGCGCTCCCTGCGGCACTGCGCGCCCCTTCCGTGCGTCTCTTCCGTCCAAGTGCTGCTGATCTTTGTCCATGGTCTCGGCGCGCGCCAGCAGGCCAAGGTGAGCGTATGAGCGACTTCACGGTGGGTGAAACCGATTTCCTGCTGGACGGCCGGCCGGTACGGCTGCTGTCCGGCGCGGTGCACTACTTCCGGGTCCACGAGGAGCAGTGGGGCCACAGGCTGGCACTGCTGCGGGCCATGGGGCTCAACTGCGTGGAGACGTACGTCCCGTGGAACCTGCACGAGCCGCACCCCGGCGACTACCGGGACGTCCGGTCTCTCGGCCGCTTCCTGGACGCGGCCCGGCGGGCGGGCCTGTGGGCGATCGTGCGCCCGGGGCCGTACATCTGCGCGGAGTGGGAGAACGGCGGGCTGCCGTACTGGGTGACGGGCGAGCTGGGCGCGCGGGCACGCACGCGTGACGAGCGATTCCTCCGGTACGTGGACCGCTGGTTCCGCCGGCTGCTGCCCGAGATCGTGTCCCGGCAGCTGGACCGGGGCGGCCCGGTGATCATGGTGCAGGTCGAGAACGAGTACGGCAGCTACGGCTCCGACGCGGCCTACCTGGCCCACCTCACCGACCTGCTGCGGGCCGAGGGTGTCACGGTGCCGCTGGTCACCTCGGACGGCCCCGAGGACCACATGCTCAGCGGCGGCTCGGTCCCCGGGCTGCTCGCGACGGCGAACTTCGGCTCGCACGCGCGCGAGGCCTTCGAGACGCTGCGCCGCCACCAGCCGCACGGGCCGCTGATGTGCATGGAGTTCTGGTGCGGCTGGTTCGACCACTGGGGCGGCGAGCACGTCGTCCGGGACGCCGAGGACGCGACGGCGGCGCTGCGGGAGATCCTGGAGTGCGGGGCGTCGGTCAACGTCTACATGGCGCACGGCGGCACCAACTTCGCCGGCTGGGCGGGCGCCAACCGCCCCGGCGGCGAGCTGCACGAGGGCCCGCTGGAGGCGGACGTGACGTCGTACGACTACGACGCGCCGATCGACGAGTACGGCCGCCCCACGGAGAAGTTCTGGCGCTTTCGCGAGGTGCTCGCCGGGTACCACGACGGCCCGCTGCCCGAACTGCCGCCGACGCCTCCCTCGTTGGCGTCGCCGGCGGGCGTGGAGCTGACCGCCTGGGCCTCCCTCTCCGGCGTCCTGGACGCCCTCGGCGGCCCGGAACGCGTCCACCCGGTGCCGCCCACCTTCGAGGAGCTGGACATCGCCCGGGGCCTGGTCCGCTACGAGGTGGACGTGCCGGGCCCGCGCCGGCCGTACCCGCTCACCGCGCGGGGCCTGCGCGACCTCGCGGCCGTGTACGTCGACGGCGAGCCGGCCGGGGTCCTCACCGAGGAGGAACCCCAGCTCAAGAAGCCGATCGCCGGCCCCGCGCGCGTGGAGCTCTGGGTGGAGTCCCTGGGCCGCGTCAACTACGGCCCCCGCTCCGGCGAGCCGAAGGGCATCACCGGAGGCCTCCTGCACGAGCGCCAGTTCCTGCACGGGGTACGCGCGCGTGGGCTCGACCTGGACGCGTTCGAGGGGGGCGTGGCCGCGGTGCCCTTCGGCCCGCTGCCGGAGGCGGGCGCACCCGGCCTGTACCGGGGGACGGTGACGGTGGGCGAGGCCGCAGACGCCCGCCTGGAACTGCCGGGCTGGACGAGGGGCTTCGTCTGGATCAACGGCTTCAACCTGGGCCGGTACTGGTCGACGGGCCCACAGCAGTCGCTGTACGTGCCGGGTCCGATCTTGAAGGAGGGCGCGAACGACGTCTGGGTCCTGGAGCTCCAGGGGACCGACGCCGGCGTCGTAGGACTGCGCCCCGTCTGACGCGCTCCGAGGGGGCGCGGGGCTGTATCGACGCGCGGCTGCCGCCGCGTGGGCGCGAGGACCCCCACCGGCCGGCAGCGTCCGGACAGCCTTCCGCCCCCGGATTCCGCCCATCCGCCGCATACTGTGAAAGAAGCTCTGGCGGCGTCTGTGGGGGTAGGGACGTGGCGAACGGCGGCCCGGTGGAACACGGCTACCCGCACCTGGACACCGTGCGGGCCGCCATCACGGCGTTGTACCGGCGCCTGTCGTACGACACCGTCCAGACCTTCGCCACCAGCGTGCTCCCCGCCGACGTCGCGTTCTGCGACACCGACGATCTCCACCTCGGTTCGCAGCGCGTCGCCCGCGAGATGGTCCGGCACTTCCGGCTGCCCGACGCCCGCATGATCGTCGGCTTCAAGGACATGACCCACGCGGCGAACGTCGAACTCACCGCGGGCCCGGAGTACTTCATCGAGCTGAACGACCGCTTCCGCACCCACCGCAGGGACATCGGCGCGGCCCTCGCCCACGAGGTGATGCACGTGTACCTGCACCGCCTGGACCTGTCCTTCCCGAGCATCCGGGAGAACGAGATCCTCACCGACACGGCGACCACCTACCTCGGGGCCGGCTGGCTGCTCCTGGACGCGTACCGGGAGCACGGGGAGGCATCGCAGAAGCTCGGCTATCTCACGCCGGAGGAGTTCGGCTACGTGCTGGCCAAGCGCTCCCTCGTCTTCCACGAGGATCCGTCGGTGTGGTTCACGAGCCCGCAGGCCTACACCGCGTACCAGAAGGGCATGGCCAGGGCCCGCCAGGACGAGGAGCAGCCGCCGCTGACCGCGGCGGGCTGGGCGGGCCGCCGCCGCTATGCCCGCGACCGCCGCCACGCCCCGTCCGCGCCGCCCGCGCAGCCCGGTGCCTCCTACGCCTTCACCCCCGACGGCAGCGGCCGGCTGCGGGTCTCGTTCCCGTGCCCGACCTGCCACCAGCGGATCCGGGTGCCGGTACGGGGCCGGGTCCGGGCCCGGTGCTCGCTGTGCCGGACGGTACTGGAGTGCGACACCTAGGACCTCCCCTCAGGCCCCGTACACCGCGCCCGGCGCCGCCGCCTCGGCCAGCAGCTTCAGTGCCGTCTCGCCCGCCTCGGCCGGGGTCCGGCGGGCGCCCTTGTCGGCGGTCGGGCCCGGCCGCCAGCCCTCCATGACGGTGATCCGGCCGCCCTCCGTCTCGAACACCCGCCCGGTGACCCCGGCGCTCGCGGCGGAGCCCAGCCAGACCACGAGCGGGGAGACGTTCTCGGGGGCCATGGCGTCGAAGCCGGTGTCGGGGGCGGCCATGGTCGCGGCGAAGGCGCGCTCGGTCATCCGGGTGCGGGCGGCCGGGGCGATGGCGTTGACCTGGATGCCGTAGCGGGCCAGTTCGGCCGCCGCGACCAGGGTGAGGCCGATGATGCCGGCCTTGGCGGCGCTGTAGTTGCCCTGGCCGACCGAGCCCAGCAGACCCGCGCCGCTGCTGGTGTTGACGACGCGGGCGACCGGGGTGCGGCCCGCCTTGGCCTCGGCCCGCCAGTGCGCGGCAGCGTGCCGCAGCGGCAGGAAGTGGCCCTTGAGATGCACCCGCATGACCGCGTCCCAGTCGTCCTCGCCGAGGTTGACGAGCATGCGGTCGCGCAGGAAGCCGGCGTTGTTGACGAGGGTGTCGAGGCGGCCGTAGGCGTCCAGGGCCGCCGCCACCAGGGACTCGGCACCGGCCTCGGTCGCGATGTCGCCGCCGTGTGCCACCGCCTCCCCGCCGGCCGCCCGGATCTCGGCGACGACCGCCTCGGCGGGACCGGCGGGACCGGCGGGACTCGGAGGATCCGCGGGGCCTGAAGGGATGGCGGGGTCTGAGGGAAAGGCGGGGCCTGAAGAGATGGCGGGGCTGTCGGCGCCCGGCACGCCGTCGAGGCCGACGCCGAGGTCGTTGACGACGACCCGGGCGCCCTCGGCGGCGAACGCGAGCGCGTGGGCCCGGCCGAGCCCGCGCCCGGCACCCGTGACGACCACGACCCGGCCCGCACAGATTCCGCTCATGTCACTCCTCCTTGTCGGACGGTCTGTTGACGTCTGCCGCGTCCAGAAAGGCGGGCCGCTCCCCGCCCCCGTGCACGAGCAGGCTCGCCCCGCTGATGTAGGCGGCCGCGTCGGAGGCGAGGAAGACGGCGGCGGCGCCGACGTCGGACGGGGCGGCGAGGCGGCCGAGCGGCACGGTGCGGGAGACGGCGTCGACACCGTCCGGGCCGCCGTAGTGGAGGTGGGCCAGCTCGGTGCGGACCATGCCGACCACGAGCGTGTTGACCCGGACCTCCGGCGCCCACTCCACCGCCATGGACCGGGCGAGGTTCTCCAGTCCCGCCTTGGCCGCCCCGTAGGCGGCGGAGCCCGGCGAGGGGCGGCCGCCGCTGACGCTGCTGATCATCACCACCGCTCCCCGGGCCCGCCGGAGGTGCTCGTAGGCGGCGAGGGAGGCGGTCAGCGGCGTGACGAGGTTGAGCTCGATCACCCGGGCGTGCCGCTCGGAGTCCGCGTCGGCGAGCCGCCGGTAGGGGGTGCCGCCCGCGTTGTTGACGAGCACGTCGACCTGGGGCAGGGCGTCGAAGAAGGCCCGCACGGCAGGCGGGTCGCGCAGGTCGAGGGGGGTGAACTCGACGCCGTCGAGGGGTTGTTCGGGCGGCCGGCGGGCACAGGCCAGGACATGGGCGCCGGTCGCGGCGAAGGCCCGGGCGATCCCCGCGCCCACCCCCCTGGTACCGCCGGTGACCACGACGGTCCTGCCGCTCGGCGAGTTGTCCACAGGGCCTCCCGCTTGTCCGCACCGGCTGCTAGCTTCGAAGCCTCACACCTAACAAATGTTTGGTGGAAAGGCAGCTGAGTGCGAAGGTAGCTGATGCGTCCATGGGTGTCTCCACCTCGTGTCCGGAAAAGGGAATCGCGCTCGTCACGGTCGATCACCCGCCGGTGAACGCACTGCCGGTGCGCGGCTGGTTCACGCTGGCCGAGGCCGTGCGGACGGCGGGCCGCGACCCCGCGACCCGGTGCGTCGTGCTGGCGGCGCAGGGCCGGGGGTTCAACGCGGGTGTGGACATCAAGGAGATCCAGGCGGAGGGGAACGAGGCACTGCTCGGCGTGAACCGGGGCTGTGCGGAGGCCTTCGCGGCGGTACACGAGTGCGAGACACCCGTGGTGGCGGCGGTGCACGGCTTCTGCCTGGGCGGCGGCATAGGCCTGGTGGGCAACGCGGACGCGATCGTGGCCAGCGAGGACGCCGTCTTCGGGCTGCCCGAGCTGGACCGGGGCGCCCTGGGCGCGGCCACCCACCTGGCCCGCCTGGTCCCGCCGCATCTGATGCGGACGCTGTACTACACCTCGCGCACGGCGACCGCGGCCGAGCTGCACGCGCACGGCTCGGTGTGGCGGGTCGTACCACGCGAGGAACTGCTGTCCGCGGCACTGGAGCTGGCCCGGGAGATAGCCGCCAAGGACGGCCGGCTGCTGCGCCTGGCCAAGGCCGCCATCAACGGCATCGACCCCGTCGACGTGCGGCGCAGCTACCGCTTCGAACAGGGCTTCACCTTCGAGGCCGCCCTCAGCGGGGTGGCCGACCGGATCCGCGACACCTTCGGGAAGGAGGGTGCCGGCAGTGACTGACAAGACGATGACCGCCGACGAGGCCGTCGCCGGGCTGGCCAGCGGCATGACCCTCGGCATCGGCGGCTGGGGTTCCCGGCGCAAGCCGATGTCCCTGGTCAGAGCGGTGCTCCGAAGCGGAATCGACGATCTGACCCTGGTCTCGTACGGCGGCCCGGACGTCGGGATGCTGGTAGCGGCCGGCCGGGTGCGCAAGCTGGTGACGGCCTTCGTCACCCTCGACTCCGTCCCGCTCGAACCGAACTACCGCGCGGCTCGCGAACGCGGCGCGTTCGAGCTGATGGAGGTCGACGAGGGCATGTTCATGTGGGGCCTGCACGCGGCGGCGAACCGGCTGCCCTTCCTGCCGGTGCGCGCCGGGATCGGCTCGGACGTCATGCGGGTCGACCCCGCCCTGCGGACGGTCACCTCGCCCTACGACGACGGGGAGACGTTCGTGGCGATGCCCGCCCTGCACCTGGACGCGGCCCTGGTGCACGTCAACCGCGCGGACCGGCTGGGCAACGGACAGTATCTGGGCCCGGACCCGTACTTCGACGACCTGTTCTGCGAGGCGGCGGACGCGGCCTACGTCTCCTGCGAGCGGATCGTGGACACGGCCGAGCTGACCAAGGAGGCGGCCGTGCAGTCGCTGCTGGTGAAGCGGCTGAACGTGACAGGCGTGGTGGAGGCGCCGGGCGGCGCGCACTTCACGTCGTGCGCTCCCGACTACGGGCGGGACGAGGACTTCCAGCGGCTGTACGCGACGACGCCGTGGGCGGAGTTCGCCGAGCGGTTCCTGGCCGGGGACGAGCAGGCGTACCGCTCGGCGGTGCGGAACTGGCAGGAGGGGCGAGGGTGACGGGCGTACCGCACACGGACACGGACGCACCGCACGCGGACGCACCGCACGCGGACGCACCGCACGCAGGCGCACCGCACGCAGGCGCACCGCACGCGGAGGTGTCGCGCTCCGAGTACTGCGTGATCGCCTGCGCGGAGGCCTGGCGCGGCTCGGGTGAGATCCTGGCGAGCCCGATGGGCCTGATCCCCTCCCTCGGCGCCCGCCTGGCCCGGCTGACCTTCGCACCGGACCTGCTGCTGACCGACGGCGAGGCGACACTGGTCCGCCCGGACGGGACACCCGAGGGCTGGCTGCCCTACCGGCAGCACCTGGCCCTGGTCTCCGGCGGACGCCGGCACGTGATGATGGGCGCGAGCCAGCTCGACCGGTACGGCAACCAGAACATCTCCTGTATCGGCGACTGGTCCCGCCCCCGGCGCCAGCTGCTGGGCGTGCGCGGCGCGCCCCTGAACACACTGAACAACCCGACGAGTTACTGGGTCCCGAAGCACTCCCGGCGGGTGTTCGTACCCAAGGTCGACATGGTGTGCGGGGTGGGGTACGACCGGGTCGCCGCGCACCCGGGCACCGAGCGCTTCCACCGCATCCCGAGGGTCGTCACCGATCTGGCCGTCCTCGACTTCGAGACCCCCGACCGCTCGATGCGGCTGGCGGCGCTGCACCCGGGGGTGAGCGTGGACCGGGTCCGGGAGGCGACGGACTTCGAACTGACCGTGCCGGACGAGGTGCCGTACACCAGGGAGCCCACCGGCCAGGAACTGCGGCTGATCCGTGAGGTGCTCGATCCGGGTGGCGTCCGGAACAGGGAGGTCGCGGGCTGATGGAGACCGCGCTGACCCGGCTGGCCGGGATCCGGCACCCGATCGTGCAGACAGGCATGGGCTGGGTGGCGGGCCCCCGCCTGGTCTCGGCCACGGCCAACGCCGGAGCCCTCGGCATCCTGGCGTCCGCCACGATGACCCTGGACCAGCTGCGGGCCGCGATAGCCGAGGTGCGGTGCCGCACGGACGCCCCGTTCGGGGTGAACCTGCGGGCGGACGCGGCCGACGCCGGCGACCGGGTCCGGCTGATCGTCGAGGGCGGTGTGCGGGTGGCGTCCTTCGCGCTCGCGCCCTCCCCCGAGCTGATCGCCGAGCTGAAGGAGGCGGGGGTGGTGGTGATCCCGTCCGTCGGGGCGCGGCGGCACGCCGAGAAGGTGGCGGCGTGGGGTGCGGACGCGGTGATCGTGCAGGGCGGCGAGGGCGGTGGGCACACCGGCGAGGTCGCCACGAGCGTGCTGCTGCCGCAGGTGGTGGACGCGGTGCGGATACCGGTAGTGGCCGCCGGGGGTTTCTTCGACGGCCGGGGGCTGGTGGCGGCGCTGGCGTACGGGGCGGCGGGGGTCGCGATGGGCACGCGGTTCCTGCTCACCTCGGACTCGACGGTGCCGGACGCGGTGAAGGCGAGGTATCTGGCGGCGACGGTCAGGGACGTCACGGTCACCCGGGCGGTCGACGGGCTGCCGCACCGGATGCTGCGGACCGATCTGGTGACCGCCCTGGAGCGCTCGGGCCGGGCACGGAGCCTGCTGCACGCGATACGGCGTGCGGGGGAGTTCCGGAAGCTGTCCGGGCTCACCTGGCGGCAGATGGTTCAGGACGGCCTGGCCCTCCGGCACGGCAAGGACCTGACCTGGAGCCAGGTCCTGTTGGCCGCGAACACGCCGATGCTGCTCAGATCGGCGATGGTGGAGGGCCGCACGGATCTCGGGGTGATGGCGTCCGGTCAGGTCGCCGGGGTGATCGACGACCTGCCGTCGTGCGCCGAGCTGGTGGAACGCATCATGAAGGAGGCGGAGGAGG
This sequence comes from Streptomyces sp. NPDC086519, assembly GCF_040686075.1. Lineage (NCBI taxonomy): Bacteria > Bacillati > Actinomycetota > Actinomycetes > Kitasatosporales > Streptomycetaceae > Streptomyces > Streptomyces sp. NPDC086519. The sequence goes on along the minus strand of NZ_JBFBJL010000016.1, from coordinate 143,762 downwards.
CCAGGGCGCGTCTCGCGGCCGCCCGATGACTGCCTGCCGCGGACTCCGTCCGCCGAAGTCACGGCCAGCCCGCCCTGCTCACCCCGTCACAACCGCTCGATGATCGTCACGTTCGCCTGCCCCCCGCCCTCACACATCGGCACCATCCCCAACGGCCCCCTCGCACCGCTCGGCCCCAGAGGGCCTCCCAGGCTTCGGCGGCCTGCGGCGGACTCCGTCCGCCGAAGTCACGGCCAGCCCGCCCTGCTCACCCCGTCACAAGCGCTCGATGATCGTCACGTTCGCCTGCCCGCCGCCCTCGCACATCGTCTGGAGGCCGTAGCGGCCGCCGGTGCGTTCCAGTTCGTGGAGGAGGGTCGTCATCAGTTTGGCGCCGGTTGCGCCGAGAGGGTGGCCGAGGGCTATCGCGCCGCCGTTGACGTTGACCTTCGCGGGGTCGGCGCCGGTCTCCTTGAGCCAGGCGAGGACGACCGGGGCGAAGGCCTCGTTGATCTCAACGAGGTCGAGGGCGTCGATGGTGAGGCCGGTCTTCTTCAGGGCGTGGGCGGTGGCCGGGATCGGGGCGGAGAGCATCCGGATGGGGTCCTCGCCGCGGACGGAGAGGTGGTGGACGCGGGCGCGCGGGCGCAACCCGTGTTCGCGGACGGCGCGTTCGGAGGCGAGGAGCAGGGCGGCGGCGCCGTCGGAGACCTGGGAGGAGCAGGCGGCGGTGATGGTGCCGCCGTCGAGGACCGGCTTCAGGGCGGCCATCTTCTCCAGGGAGGTGTCCCGGCGCGGCCCCTCGTCCACGGTGACCGGCCCGTAGGGGACCGTCTCCCGCTCGAAGCGCCCCTCGTCGATGGCGCGCAGGGCCCGCCGGTGGGAGCGCAGGGCGAACTCCTCCTGGTCCTGCCGGCCGATGCCCCACTTGGCGGCGATCATCTCGGCGCCGGCGAACTGGTTGACGGGCCGGGCGCCGTACCGGGCCCGCCAGCCCTCGCTGCCCAGGAAGGGGCCGTCGGTCAGTCCCAGCGGCTCGGCGGCCTGGCGGGAGGCGAAGGCGATGGGTATCTGGGACATGTTCTGGACACCGCCGGCGACCACCAGGTCCTGGGTGCCGGAGAGCACGGCCTGGGCGGCGAAGTGCACGGCCTGCTGCGAGGACCCGCACTGCCGGTCGACGGTGACACCCGGCACCTCCTCGGGCAGCCCGGCGGCCAGCCAGCAGGTGCGGGCGATGTCACCGGCCTGCGGCCCCACCGCGTCCAGGCAGCCGAAGACGACGTCCTCGACGGCGGCCGGGTCCACTCCGGCCCGCGCGACCAGTTCCCTGAGCACATGCGCGCCCAGGTCGGCCGGGTGGACCGCGCTCAGTCCTCCCCCGCGCCGCCCGACGGGCGTGCGGACCGCTTCGACGATGTAGGCCTCGGCCATGGCAACTCCCCAATGCGTCACGTGCGTACGGCGATCCCGTCCAGCACCATCGAGAGGTACTGCCGGGCGATCTCCTCCGGGCTGTGCTGCCCGCCGGGCCGGTACCAGGAGGCGGCGACCCACACGGTGTCGCGCACGAACCGGTAGGTGAGGCGGACGTCGAGGTCGGCGCGGAAGACGCGCGCGGCGACCCCGCGCTCCAGCGTCGCGAGCCACGCCTTCTCGAACCTGCGCTGTGACTCGGCAAGGAAGCCGAACCGCTCCTGCGCGACCAGCTGCTTGCTCTCCTTCTGGTAGATGGCGACGGCGGCGCGGTGCCGGTCGATCTCCCGGAAGGACTCGGTGACCAGGGCTTCGAGGGTCTCGCGGGGACCGAGCCCGGCGGCCAGGACGGTGTCGTAGCCGTCCCAGAGCTCGTCGAGGAAGGTCCGCAGGATCTCCTCCAGCATCGACTCCTTGGAGTCGAAGTGGTAGTAGAGGCTGCCGGCGAGCATGCCCGCGTGATCCGCGATCTTGCGTACGGTGGTGGCGTTGTAGCCCTGCTCGGCGAAGACCTCGGCGGCGGTTCCGAGGAGTTCGCGGCGTCGAGCCCGAGCGGCGGCAGCCGCGGGCTTTCTCGTCGCGGTCACCTGGGGCTTCTTCTTGGTCGGCACGGGTACATTCTGGTCCTACGGGTGCTGGCTGCTGACGGAGACGACCTCTCCGGTGAGGTAGGAGGAGTAGCCGGACGCCAGGAAGACGATGGCGTTGGCCACCTCCCACGGCTCGGCGTACCGCCCGAAGGCCTCGCGGGCCGTGAGCTCCTCCAGCAACTCGGCGGAGGTCACCTTCACCAGGTGCGGGTGCATGGCGAGGCTCGGTGCCACGGCGTTGACCCGCACGCCGTACCCGGCCGCCTCGATCGCCGCGCAGCGGGTCAGTGCCATCACCCCGGCCTTGGCGGCGGCGTAGTGGGCCTGTCCGGCCTGCGCCCGCCAGCCGACGACGGAGGAGTTGTTGACGATCACCCCGCCCTGCCCGCTCTCCCGGAAGCTCTCCCGGAAGATCCGCAGGGCGGCCCGCACGCACCGGAAGGTTCCGTTGAGGGTGACGTCGAGCACGCGTGACCATTGGTCGTCACTCATGTCGACGAGTGCCGAAGTCCCGCCGAGACCGGCGTTGTTGACGACGATGTCCAGCCGTCCGTGGGTCCGCACGGCGGTGTCGAACAGGGCCCGTACCTGGGTCTCGTCGGTGACGTCGCAGGGCAGGGCGGTCACGGCTCCCGGATGCAGGCTCGCCAGCTCGGCCTCGTACTCCTTCAGCCGCCGCGCGTGCGCGTCGCTGATCAGCACGCGGGCGCCCTCCTCCAGGAAGCGGCGCGCGGTCGCCCCGCCGATCCCCGCCCCGGCCGCGGCGGTGATGACGGCGGTACGCCCCTCAAGCAGCCCGTGCCCGGGCACGTACTCCGGACTCTCGACGCCTGTCATGGACCCACGCTAACCTACCAAACACTTGTTAGGGAAGGACGGTGACGGCGACCGTGGACCTGACCCACAGCCCGGCGGACGAGGAGTTCCGCGCCGAGGCCCGCGCCTGGCTGCGGGCGCATGTGCCGCGCCGCCCGCTCCCCTCCCTGGAGACGGCGGAGGGCTTCGCGGCGCACCGCGCCTGGGAGGCCGAACTGGCCGCGGACCGCTGGTCGGTGGTGTCCTGGCCCGAGGAGTACGGCGGCCGGGCCGCGGGGCTGCTGCGGTGGCTGGTCTTCGAGGAGGAGTACTGGGCGGCGGCCGCGCCCGGCCGGGTCGGCCAGAACGGCGTCAGCCTGCTCGCGCCGACCCTGTTCGAGCACGGGACCGAGGCGCAGCGTGCACGGGTGCTGCCGTCGATGGCCACCGGGGAGGTGGTCTGGGCGCAGGCGTGGTCCGAGCCCGGGGCCGGTTCCGACCTGGCGTCCCTCACCTCCAGGGCGGTGCGCACGGACGGCGGCTGGCTGCTCCGCGGCCAGAAGACCTGGTCGTCACGGGCGGCCTTCGCGGACCGCGCGTTCGGCCTGTTCCGCAGCGAGCCGCACCCGCCCAAGCCGCACCAGGGGCTCACCTACCTGATGTTCGACCTGCGCGCGCCGGGGGTGACCGTGCGCCCGATCGGCCGCCTCGACGGGAAGCCGGCGTTCGCGGAGCTGTTCCTGGACGAGGTGTTCGTGCCCGACGAGGACGTGATCGGCGAGCCCGGCCAGGGCTGGCGGATCGCGATGTCGACGGCGGGGAACGAGCGGGGGCTGACGCTGCGGTCGCCGGGGCGGTTCCTGGCCGCCGCCGACCGGCTGCGGGACCTCTGGCAGGCGCGGGGCGGCCCGGCGTCGGCCGCGGGCCGGGTGGCCGACGCCGTCGTCGGCGCCCGCGCGTATCAGCTGTTCACCTACGCGGCCGCCGCCCGCTTCCTGGACGGTGAGTCGCTCGGCCCCGAGTCCAGCCTGAACAAGGTGTTCTGGTCGGAGCTGGACCTGGCGCTGCACGAGACGGCGCTCGATCTGCTGGGCGCGGAGGGCGAGTTGGCGGACACCACGTGGTCCGAGGGCTATGTCTTTTCGCTCGCCGGTCCGATCTACGCGGGCACCAACGAGATCCAGCGCGACATCATCGCCGAGCGGCTGCTCGGCCTGCCGAAGGGACGCCGCTGACATGCGCTTCCTCCTCGACACCGAGCAGCGGGACTTCGCCGACGCGCTGCGGGCGCTGCTGACGGCAGCGGACACACCGTCGGTGGTACGGGACTGGAGCCGCGGCGAGCAGGCGAGCGGGCGGGCGCTGTGGGGTCGGGTCGCGCAGGCGGGGGTGTTCGGGCTGGCGGTGCCGGAGGAGTACGGCGGGGTGGGCCGTCGGCCCGTGGAACTCGCCGTCGCCTTCGTCGAGCTGGGGCGGCACGTGGTACCGGGGCCGGTGGCGGAGACGGTGGCGGCGGCGGTGCTGCTCGATGACGGCGAGGGCCTCGCCAAGCGGTTCCTGCCGGGGATCGCGTCGGGAGAGACGATGGCCACGGTGGCGTTCGAGAGCCACGGCTACGGGTTCGCGCTGGACGGGGACGCGGCCGATGTGCGGCTCGCGGCCACGCCGGAGGGCCTGCGCCTGTCCCCCGGCGCCGGGGCGGTACGGCAGTCCCTGGACCCCGCCCGCCGGCTCGCACCGCTCCTTCCGGTCGGTGAGCTGATCAGCGCGGAGCCGCCGTGGGCCGAGGCACTGGCCTGGGCCCGGCTGGCCACGGCCGCGCAGGCGCTGGGGGTGGGGCTGGCCCTGCTCGACACCACGGTGGCGTATGTCAGGCAGCGGACTCAGTTCGGCGTGCCCGTCGGGTCGTTCCAGGCGGTCAGGCATCGGCTGGCGGACGTCAAGATCGCGCTGGAGTTCGCGCGGCCGATGGTCTTCGGTGCGGCGGTCACCATGGCTCCGGCGGACGTGGCGGCGGCGAAGCTCAGCGCGTGCGAGGCGGCGTACGCCGCGGCGCGGGCGGCACTGCAACTGCACGGGGCGATCGGGTACACGGCGGAGTACGAGCTGTCGTTGTGGCTGACCAAGGCGCGTGCCCTGCGGGGGGCTTGGGGGGCGCCGGACGAGTGCAGAAGGGTGGTTCTCGGTCGTCGTTAGCCGCGAGTCGTGTGTGGCTGGTCGCGCCCACGCGGCGCCAGCCGCATGTCGAAAACGGCCCCGGGCCCCTGGAAGAAGGGGCGTTGTCCCTCCGGGTGATCAATGGTGATCCCCGCTCGTGATCTCCCGGTACTCCTCCTTCGTCGGCTTCGGGATGTGGGTGTCGGGGCCGAACATGCCCTTGGCCAGACCGGCCCGTACCCGCTGGGAGACGGTGACCTTGCGCCGTACCCCGTTCGCGTCCTCGGTCGGCCCGATCTCGTACGGCGGGTTCTGTTCGTGCTGGGTCAGGACGAACAGGCGGTCCTGGCCGAGGGGTTCGTGGACCTCGATGTACTCGCCGTGCGGAAGCAGCTTGATGAGGCCGGTCTCCCTGCCGTGCAGGACCTTGTCGCGGTCCTGGCGCTGCAGGCCGAGGCAGATCCGTTTGGTGATGACGAAGGCGAGGACCGGGACGACGAAGACGGAGATCCGGACGAACCAGGTGATCGAGTTGATGGAGAGATGGAGATGGGTGGCGACGACGTCGTTGCCGCCGCCGACCAGCAGGACGAAGTAGAGGCTGAGCCAGGCCACGCCGAGGGCGGTGCGGACGGGGACGTTGCGCGGGCGGTCGAGGATGTGGTGCTCGCGTGGGTCACCGGTGATCCACGCCTCGATGAACGGGTAGACGCCGATGGCCAGGAGGAAGAGCGGGAAGAGCGAGAAGGGGATGAGGACGCCCAGTTCCAGGGTGTGACCCCAGGCGTTGATCTCCCAGCCGGGCATCACGCGGATCAGGCCCTCGGAGAAGCCGAGGTACCAGTCGGGCTGGGCTCCGGTGGTCACCAGGTCGGGACGGTAGGGGCCGAAGGCCCACACCGGGTTGATGGTGGCGATGCCGCCGATGAGCGCGAGGATGCCGAAGACGAGGAAGAAGAAGCCGCCCGCCTTGGCCATGTAGACCGGCAGGAAGGGCATGCCGACCACGCTCTTCTGGTCGCGTCCGGGCGCCGGGTACTGGGTGTGCTTGTGGTAGAAGACCAGGATCAGGTGGGCGACGACCAGGCCCAGCATGATCCCGGGCAGCAGCAGCACGTGGACCGGGAAGAAGCGGGAGATGATGTCGTGGCCGGGGAACTCCCCGCCGAACAGGAACATCGAGAGGTACGAGCCGACGATCGGGATCGACAGGATCGCGCCGTCGGCGAACCGGACGCCGGTGCCGGAGAGCAGGTCGTCGGGGAGCGAGTAGCCGGTCAGGCCGGTGAGGATGGCGAGGAACAGCAGGGTCCAGCCGAACAGCCAGTTGATCTCACGGGGCTTGCGGAAGGCGCCGGTGAAGAACACCCGCATCATGTGGACGACCATGCCGGCCACGAAGACCAGCGCCGCCCAGTGGTGGATCTGCCGGATCAGCAGGCCGCCGCGCACGTCGAAGCTGATGTGCAGCGTCGACTCGTACGCCTTGGTCATGATGATGCCGTTCAGCGGCCGGTAGGTGCCGTGGTAGACCACCTCGGCGCCGCTGGGCTCGAAGAACAGGGTGAGATAGATGCCCGTGAGGATCAGGATGAGGAAGCTGTAGAGGCAGACCTCGCCCAGCATGAAGGACCAGTGGTCCGGGAACACCTTGCGCATGTTCGCCTTGGCCAGGGCGTAGATCCCGAGCCGCCCGTCGGCCCAGTCGGCGAGCTTCTCGCCCTTGCCGGGCGGCTCCGCCCGGTCGGCGGAACTCCCTGCCCGTGCCTGTCCGTTCACCGTTCGTGCGCCGTCGTCCATACGTCGCCCGCCTCCCCGCCGGATCACCCCTCAGGGTGGCACGCCGGAGCGCTACAGCCAACGGTGCTGCGTCAGGTCAGCCGGGGCGGCCGAGTCGGCCTGCGCGGTCAGCCGGCGCGTACGATGCCCGCCGCCCGCGCCGCCGCCAGCCACTGCGGGAACTCGCCGACGAGACGGTCGTACAACTCGCCGTCCGGCACCTGCCGCGGGTCCGGACCGGCGTGGAAGAAGCCCGCGTTGTCCACCACCCGCCTGCCCGGCACCGCCAGTTCGTCGAGTTTGCGCAGGAAGTCGAACTGTTTGCTGTGCGGGTCGCCGAAGCCGACGAACTGCCAGAACAGCGGCAGCCTGGCCGCCTTGCACAGGTAGCGTTCCGCGGCGAGCTTGTTGATCGGGCCGCCGTCGGTCTGGAAGACGACCAGGGCGGGGTCGGTGGCGCCGCTGTCCAGATAGTGGTCGATCACCGCGTCCATGGCCAGGTGGTAGCTGGTCTTGCCCATGTGCCCGAGCCCGGCCGCGATCTTCTCGATCCGGCCCGTGTGTTCGGCCAGCTCGATGTCGGTGACCGCGTCGATGTCGGTGGAGAAGAAGACGACGGGGACCCGGCCGTCGTCGTCCAGGTGTGCGGAGAGGCCGAGGACCCGGTCGGTGAGTGCCTGCACGCTGCCGTCCGCGTAGTACGGCTTCATCGAACCGGAGTAGTCGACGACCAGGTAGACGGCGGCGCGCAGCCCGTCGAGGCCGTGCTTGGTGAGGGAGACACCGGCCGACTTGTACGCGCCGACCAGCGCGGGCGCGGTCCGCTCCACCTTGCTGAGACTGATCGCGGCCATGCCCTGCTCCCCCTCGCCCTGGTTCAGGAGGCCGAGGCTACTTGATCGCGGAAAGGCGGCGGCGCCTGCCCTGGCGTCCGGTCGGGGACTGGGGGGCAGGCGCCGTCAGTGTCCGTACGCCTTTGTACGGGACGTCTGTTGAGGTGTGCCTCAGACCATCAGCGAGCGGTCCGTCGGGCGGATCGGGGCCGGGAGGTCGCTGGCTCCGGTGAGGAAGCGGTCGACGCCCTTGGCGGCCGAACGGCCCTCGGCGATCGCCCAGACGATCAGGGACTGGCCGCGGCCCGCGTCACCGGCGACGAAGACGCCGGGGACGTTGGTCTGGAAGTCGGCGTCGCGGGCGATGTTGCCGCGCTCGTCGAGGTCGAGACCGAACTGCTCGACCACGCCGTTGACCCGGTCGGTGCCGGTGAAGCCCATGGCGAGGGTGACCAGCTGGGCCGGGATCCTGCGCTCGGTGCCCGGCTTCTGGGTGAGCTTGCCGTCGATGAACTCCACCTCGGTGAGGTGCAGCCACTGGACGTTGCCGTCCTCGTCGCCCTCGAAGTGGGTGGTGGAGACGGAGTAGACCCGCTCGCCGCCCTCCTCGTGCGCCGAGGTGACCTTGTAGAGCATCGGGAAGGTCGGCCACGGCTGGTTCGGCGCCCGGTCCTCGCCCGGCTTGGGCATGATCTCCAGCTGGGTGACCGACGCCGCGCCCTGGCGGTGGGCGGTGCCCACGCAGTCCGCGCCGGTGTCGCCGCCGCCGATCACGACCACGTGCTTGCCCTCGGCCGAGATGGGAGAGGTGACGTAGTCGCCCTCCTGGACCTTGTTGGCCAGGGGCAGGTACTCCATGGCCTGGTAGACGCCCTTGAGCTCGCGGCCGGGGACCGGCAGGTCACGGGCGGTCGTGGCTCCTGCGGCGATGACGACCGCGTCGTACCGCTTCCTCAGGTCGGTCGCCTTGAGGTCGCGGCCGATCTCGATACCGGTACGGAAGCGGGTGCCCTCCGCGCGCATCTGCTCGATACGGCGGTTGATGTGCCGCTTCTCCATCTTGAACTCGGGGATGCCGTAGCGGAGCAGGCCGCCGATGCGGTCGGCGCGCTCGTAGACGGCGACGGTGTGACCGGCCCGGGTGAGCTGCTGGGCGGCGGCCAGGCCCGCGGGGCCGGAGCCGATGACGGCGACGGTCTTGCCGGACAGGCGCTCGGGGGCCTGCGGAGCGACCGTGCCCGCCTCCCACGCCTTGTCGATGATCGAGACCTCGACGTTCTTGATGGTGACGGCCGGCTGGTTGATGCCGAGCACGCACGCCGACTCGCAGGGGGCCGGGCAGAGGCGACCGGTGAACTCCGGGAAGTTGTTGGTCGCGTGCAGCCGCTCGGAGGCGGCGGTCCAGTCCTCGCGGTAGGCGAAGTCGTTCCACTCGGGGATCAGGTTCCCGAGCGGACAGCCGTTGTGGCAGAACGGGATGCCGCAGTCCATGCACCGGCTGGCCTGCTCGCTGATGATCGGCAGCAGTGAGCCGGGGACGTAGACCTCGTTCCAGTCCTTGACGCGTTCGCTGACGGGACGGGTCTTGGCGACCTCACGGCCGTGGTTCAGGAAGCCCTTCGGGTCAGCCATTGATCGCCGCCTCCATCATCTTCTCGTGGGTCTCGGTCTCGGAGAGACCGGCTCGCTCGGCGGCGTCCTTGGCGGCGAGCACTGCCTTGTACGTGCTGGGGATGATCTTGCTGAACCGCTGCACGGCCGTGTCCCAGTCGGCGAGCAGCTTCTCGGCGACCGTCGAGCCGGTCTCCTCGGCGTGCCGGCGCACCACGTCGTGCAGCCACTGCTTGTCGGTGTCGTCGAGGGCCTCGACGGCGCCGACGTTGCCGGCGTTGACGTTGTCGACGTTCAGGTCGATCACGTACGCGACGCCACCGGACATGCCGGCCGCGAAGTTGCGGCCCGTCTGGCCGAGGACCACCGCGTGACCGCCGGTCATGTACTCGCAGCCGTGGTCGCCCACGCCCTCCGAGACGACCAGCGCGCCGGAGTTGCGGACGCAGAACCGCTCGCCGGTACGGCCGCGCAGGAACAGCTCGCCGCCGGTCGCGCCGTACGCGATGGTGTTGCCCGCGATCGTCGAGAACTCGGCGAGGTGGTCGGCCGCCCGGTCCGGACGGACGATCACGCGGCCGCCCGAGAGGCCCTTGCCGACGTAGTCGTTGGCGTCGCCCTCCAGGCGGAGCGTGACACCGCGCGGCAGGAAGGCGCCGAAGGACTGGCCGGCCGAGCCGGTGAAGGTGATGTCGATGGTGTCGTCGGGCAGACCCGCGCCGCCGAACTTCTTCGTCACCTCGTGGCCGAGCATGGTGCCGACCGTGCGGTTGATGTTGCGGACCTTGACCTGGGCGCGCACCGGCTGGGCGTCGGTGGCGCTGGAGGCGGCCAGGGCGTCGGAGGCGAGCTTGATCAGCTCGTTGTCCAGGGCCTTCTCCAGGCCGTGGTCCTGCGCGACGGTCTGGTGCAGCGCCGCGCCCTCGGGCAGCTCGGGCACGTGGAAGAGCGGGGTCAGGTCCAGGCCCTGCGCCTTCCAGTGGTTGACGGCGCGGGTGACGTCGAGCGTCTCGGCGTGGCCGACGGCCTCCTCGATGGAGCGGAAGCCCAGCTCGGCGAGGATCTCGCGGACCTCCTCGGCGATGAACTTGAAGAAGTTCACCACGTACTCGGCCTTGCCGGAGAAGCGGTCGCGCAGCACCGGGTTCTGGGTGGCGACGCCGACCGGACAGGTGTCCAGGTGGCAGACGCGCATCATGATGCAGCCGGAGACGACGAGCGGCGCGGTCGCGAAACCGAACTCCTCGGCGCCGAGCAGCGCGGCGATGACGACGTCACGGCCGGTCTTCAGCTGGCCGTCGGTCTGTACGACGATCCGGTCCCGCAGGCCGTTGAGCAGCAGGGTCTGCTGGGTCTCGGCGAGACCGAGCTCCCAGGGGCCGCCCGCGTGCTTGAGCGAGGTGAGCGGGGAGGCGCCCGTACCGCCGTCGTGACCGGAGATGAGCACGACGTCCGCGTGGGCCTTGGACACACCGGCCGCGACCGTGCCGACGCCGACCTCGGAGACCAGCTTGACGTGAATCCGCGCCTGCGGGTTCGCGTTCTTGAGGTCGTGGATCAGCTGGGCCAGGTCCTCGATGGAGTAGATGTCGTGGTGCGGCGGCGGAGAGATCAGGCCGACGCCCGGGGTGGAGTGCCGGGTCTTGGCGACCCACGGGTAGACCTTGTGGCCGGGCAGCTGGCCGCCCTCGCCGGGCTTGGCGCCCTGGGCCATCTTGATCTGGATGTCGTCGGCGTTGACCAGGTACTCGGAGGTGACGCCGAAGCGGCCGGAGGCGACCTGCTTGATGGCGGACCGGCGGGCCGGGTCGTACAGACGGTCCGGGTCCTCGCCGCCCTCACCGGTGTTGGACTTGCCGCCCAGCTGGTTCATGGCGATGGCGAGGGTCTCGTGGGCCTCGCGCGAGATGGAGCCGTAGGACATGGCACCGGTCGAGAACCGCTTGACGATCTCGGAGACGGGCTCGACCTCGTCGACGGAGATGGCCGGGCGGTCCGACTTGAAGCCGAAGAGGCCGCGCAGCGTCATCAGCCGCTCGGACTGCTCGTTCACGCGGTCCGTGTACTTCTTGAAGATGTCGTAGCGGCCGGAGCGCGTGGAGTGCTGGAGGCGGAAGATCGTCTCCGGGTCGAACAGGTGCGGCTCGCCCTCGCGACGCCACTGGTACTCGCCGCCTATGTCGAGGGCACGGTGCGCCGGCGCGATGCCGGAGGCCGGGTAGGCCTTGGCGTGGCGGGCGGCGACCTCCTTGGCGATGACGTCGATGCCGACGCCGCCGATCTTGGAGGCGGTGCCCTTGAAGTACTTCTCGACGAAGCCCTCCTCGAGACCGACGGCCTCGAAGACCTGGGCGCCGCGGTAGGAGGCGACCGTCGAGATGCCCATCTTGGACATGACCTTCAGGACGCCCTTGCCGAGGGCGTAGATCAGGTTGCGGATGGCCTGCTCGGACTCCATGCCCGGCAGGAAGGTGCCCGCGCGGACCAGGTCCTCGACGGACTCCATGGCCAGGTAGGGGTTGACGGCGGCGGCGCCGAAACCGATCAGGAGGGCGACGTGGTGGACCTCGCGGACGTCACCGGCCTCGACCAGCAGACCCACCTGGGTGCGCTGCTTGGTGCGGATCAGGTGGTGGTGGACGGCCGCGGTGAGCAGCAGCGACGGGATCGGCGCGTGCTCGGCGTCCGAGTGCCGGTCGGACAGGACGATCAGGCGGGCGCCGTTCTCGATGGCCGCGTCGGCCTCGGCGCAGATCTCGTCGATCCGCGCGGAGAGCGCCTCGCCGCCGCCGGAGACCCGGTACAGGCCGGAGAGGGTCGCGGCCTTGAAGCCGGGCATGTCGCCGTCGGCGTTGATGTGGATGAGCTTGGCCAGCTCGTCGTTGTCGATCACCGGGAAGGGCAGCACGACGGAGCGGCAGGAGGCGGCGTTCGGGTCGAGCAGGTTGCCCGAGGGACCGAGGGACGAGCGCAGGCTGGTCACCAGCTCTTCCCGGATCGCGTCCAGCGGCGGGTTGGTGACCTGCGCGAACAGCTGGGTGAAGTAGTCGAAGAGCAGCCGGGGGCGCTCGCTCAGCGCCGCGATCGGCGAGTCGGTGCCCATGGAGCCGATCGGCTCGGCGCCGGCCTTGGCCATCGGCGCGAGGATGAGGCGCAGCTCTTCCTCGGTGTAGCCGAAGGTCTGCTGGCGGCGGGTGACCGAGGCGTGGGTGTGGACGATGTGCTCGCGCTCGGGCAGGTCGCCCAGCTCGATCTCGCCGGCCTCCAGCCACTCCGCGTACGGCTGCGCGGCGGCGAGGGTCGACTTGATCTCGTCGTCCTCGATGATGCGGTGCTCGGCGGTGTCGACGAGGAACATCTTGCCGGGCTGGAGCCGGCCCTTGCGGATGACCTTGGCGGGGTCGATGTCGAGGACGCCGACCTCGGAGGCGAGGACGACCAGGCCCTCGTCGGTGACCCAGTAGCGGCCGGGACGCAGACCGTTGCGGTCGAGAACGGCGCCGACCTGGACGCCGTCGGTGAAGGTGACGGTGGCGGGGCCGTCCCAGGGCTCCATCATCGTGGCGTGGAAGCCGTAGAAGGCGCGGCGGGCCGGGTCCATGGAGTCGTGGTTCTCCCACGCCTCCGGGATCATCATCAGCACGGAGTGCGGCAGCGAACGCCCGCCCAGGTGCAGGAGCTCCAGCACCTCGTCGAAGGACGCCGAGTCCGAGGCGTCGGGCGTACAGATCGGGAAGACGCGGTCCAGCTTCTCCTGCGGGCCGAACAGGTCGGAGACCAGCTGGGACTCGCGGGCGCGCATCCAGTTGCGGTTGCCCTTGACGGTGTTGATCTCACCGTTGTGGGCGACGAACCGGTAGGGGTGCGCGAGCGGCCACGACGGGAAGGTGTTCGTGGAGAACCGGGAGTGCACGAGCGCGATCGCGGACGCGAAGCGGCGGTCGGACAGGTCCGGGAAGAAGGGTTCGAGCTGGCCGGTGGTCAGCATGCCCTTGTAGACGATGGTCCGCGCGGACAGCGACGGGAAGTAGACGCCCACCTCGCGCTCGGCGCGCTTGCGCAGCACGAACGCCTTGCGGTCCAGCGCGATGCCCTCGCTGGCGTGGTCGGTGACGAAGACCTGCCGGAAGACCGGCATGGTGGAGCGGGCGGTGGCGCCGAGCAGCCCGGGGGCGACCGGAACCTCGCGCCAGCCGAGGACGGTGAGGCCCTCCTCGCCGGCGATCGTCTCGATCCGCGAGACCGCGTCCTGGGTGCCGTCCTCCGGGAGGAAGGCGACACCGACGGCGTACGAACCGGCCGCCGGCAGCTCGAATTCGGCCACCTCGCGGAAGAAGGCGTCGGGCACCTGGGAGAGGATGCCCGCGCCGTCACCCGAGTCGGGCTCGGAGCCGGTCGCGCCGCGGTGCTCCAGGTTGCGCAGAACCGTGAGCGCCTGCTCGACCAGCGCATGGCTCGCCTCGCCGGTGAGGGTGGCCACGAAGCCGACGCCACAGGCGTCGCGCTCGTTGCGGGGGTCGTACATACCCTGCGCAGCAGGGCGAGCATCCATGAACGACCAGTTCTGGCCATTCGTGGAGTGCTGGGACGGCTGGCGCGGCGTACGCATCGGCTCTCCCGTCGTCGTCAGTGGCATATAGCAGGTGCCGAGGGACGACGCTGGCCCTCTGCGTTTTTGTTGCGAAATTTCACGCAGGTTACATGATGGAGCGGTTCTCGGGAACTGGATACACCGTTCCAACATGCGGACGCCGCAGGGGTGTACGGCGAGGTACCGCACAAAGCGGTCAAGGTGGTGGGGGACCGATCCGGACAGATCCGTGTCCATCGGTCCGCGGGGGCGGGGTGAGCGTCGCGCCACCCCACAGGTGCCCGGCAGGCGTCATTGCCCGCGGCGCTTACGGCTCATGCCCGGTGGTTAAGCATTCGAAACCAGCGAGTAACGGGTACTTATGCGGCCCAACGCATAGGTACCAGTCGCACTATCCTACGGCCGTCCCGAACAGAGTACCCAGGGCGTACGTCACACCGGCGGCCGCGCCACCCAGCGCGAGCTGCCGCAGACCGCTGAACCACCAGCTCCGCGCGGTCACCTTGGCCACCACGGCACCACACCCGAACAGCCCGGCGAGCGCCAGCAGCAGGGCGGGCCAGAGCGCGGTCGCGCCGAGCAGGAACGGCAGCACGGGCAGCAGCGCGCCCAGCGCGAACGCCCCGAAGGAGGAGACGGCGGCGACCAGCGGGGAGGGCAGTTCGCCGGGGTCGATCCCGAGCTCCTCCCGGGCGTGTATCTCCAGCGCCTGCTCCGGGTCGGTGGACAGCTGCCGGGCGACCTCCCGCGCGAGCGCCGGCTCGACGCCTCTCGCCTCGTACAGGGCGGCCAGCTCGGCCTCCTCGTCCTGCGGATGCCTGCGCAGCTCGGCGCGCTCGACATCCAGCTCGGCCTCGACGAGCTCGCGCTGCGAGGCGACGGAGGTGTACTCGCCGGCGGCCATGGAGAAGGCGCCGGCGGCCAGCCCCGCGAGCCCGGTGATGACGATGGTCCGCGGACCGACGGCCCCACCCGCGACACCGGTCATCAGGGCGAGGTTGGAGACCAGTCCGTCCATGGCACCGAAGACGGCAGGGCGCAGCCACCCGCCGTTGACGTCCCGGTGGGTGTGGTTGTCGCGGTGGGCCTCGTGCAGGGACGCCTGGGTCTCGATGACGGCCATGTGGGTTCCCCCAAAAGTTCTCGCAGCACGCCTCCAGATAAGCTGAGGCAAAGCTAACTTTGGACGCATTCTATCTTTTGACAACGCTCACGATACGTCGCGGCATTCCCCGTCGCCAGCAAGGAAAGGCTCGGCTAACCTGCGGTTTTGCACCTCTCCGCTCACACGTGCTCGGTGCTGCACAGATGTCGACCGGGTGATGTGAAGGCCGTCCAGGCTGCGGTCAACCGCCGTTGGTGGGACACATCCGCAAACGGTTCCGCGCCCCCGCGCGAAGCCCCTCCCGGAGAGGCCCGCCCATGTCATCGATCGTCTGCACCGCGCCGGTCCCCGCTCCCGACGAGCCCGCCTCCGACCTGCGGGACCGGGCTCGGGGCGCGCTGCTGGGCCTGGCCGTGGGCGACGCGCTCGGGGCCCCGGCGGAGAACATGAAGCCCTCCGAGATCCGCGCCCGCTGGGGCCGCATCACGGGATACGTGACCGACCGCCCCGCCGGTACGGACGACACCGAGTACGCGATCTTCTCCGGGCTCCTCCTCGCCCGGCACGGCTCGGCACTGACCCCGGCCCATGTCGAGGCGGCCTGGCACGAGTGGATCGCCGACCGCGCCGAGGGCCCCTTCAAGGGCGCCGGCTTCAGCGAGCGCGGCACCCTGGAGAACCTCCGCCGGGGCCTGGCCGCCCCCATCTCCGCCCAGCACCGGCACGCCTGGAGCGACGGCCTCGCGATGCGGGCGGCGCCCTTCGGCGTCTTCGCGGCGGGCCGCCCCGCCGAGGCGGCCCGGCTCGTCGCCGTCGACGGCTCGGTGAGCCACGAGGGCGAGGGCATCTACGGCGGCCAGGCGGTGGCGGCGGGGGTCGCGGCGGCGATGGCCGGGGCCCCTTCGACGGCGGTGGTCGCGGCGGCCCTCGCGGTGATCCCGGACGACTCGTGGACGGCCCGCTCCCTGCGTCGCGCGGTGTCGGTCGCCCACCGCGGCGAACGGGCGGTCCGCGCCGCGGTGGTCATCGGCGGCTACCCCTGGACCGACCTGGCCCCGGAGGCGGTGGCGCTGGCCTTCGGCGCGTACGCGGCGGCGGACGGCGACTTCCGGGACGCGGTGCTGACGGCCGTCAACATGGGGCGCGACGCGGACACGACAGCCGCGGTGGCCGGCGCGCTGGCGGGCGCGACGCGGGGCGAGACGTCGATCCCACCGGAGTGGGGTTCGGCGATCGGCCCGGCCCGGGGCAGCTGCCTGCCGTCGATGAGGGGCCGCCACGTACTGGAGGTGGCGGAACTGCTGACGGACGCGGCTTGGAGGACAACCGGCCCACGACCCTCGCCACCGGCATTCCCACCGCCCGAGCCACGCCCCTCGGCCCCCGCCTCGCTGCCGACAGAACTACAACCCGCAACGCCGGCCCTTCCGCCTACCAAGCCACAACCCGCAACGCCGGCCCTTCGGCCGACCGAGCCATCACCCCCCCACGCCGACCTCGCTGCCTACCGAACCACCACCCCCCACACCAGCCCCACCGCCCACCGAACCACAACCCGCAACGCCAGCCCTTCCGCCGACCGAGCCACCACCCCCCACGCCGACCTCGCTGCCTACCGAGCCGCAACCCGCTACGCCAGCCCTTCGGCCGACCGAGTCGGGTGGTGGGTGGGCGAGGTCTCGGGGGTCCAGGGGGCGGAGCCCCCTGGGGGCCGGGTGCGGCGAGGGACTCCGGTGAAGCGGCGTCGTATCGAGGGCCTCCTCCTCGGGCTCGCCGCAGGCGACGCCGCCGGCTGGCCTTCCGCGCGGCACCGCGCATCCCGCATGCCGGAATGGACCCGCCGCCTCACCCGCGAACTCGACACCTTCGCCGAGCACAACGCGACCACCACCCTCCCCGTCCCCATCGCCCTCAACCAACCCCCCGAACCCCTCCGCCTCGGCCCCTCCGACGACGCCGAGTGGGCGGCCTTCGCCGCGGAAGCCGTCCTGCGCGCCGGCGACGACACCGTCCTCGGCGACCTCAGCCGTGAGCTCCGTACCCGCGCCGCCATCGACCTCACCTGGACCGCCGTCGCCTCCGAGGTCGCCGCCGCGGCCGAACGCGCCCCGGAGATCGAGTCGGCCGTACTCCCGCTGCGCGCCCGCATCTCCGTCCGCGCCGGCCTCGGCAACCTCGCCGCCGGCCTGCGCCCGCCCGCCACCGGCCACGACAACCCGCACTACTTCGACGACGCGGCCTGCGTCCGCGCCTGCGCGCTCGCCGTCGCCTACCCCGGCGACCCCCAACGCGCCGCCGACCTCGCCGAGTTCGACGCCCGCTACACCCAGGACGGCGACGGCGTGCACGGCGCCCGGGCCATGGCCGCGGCCCTCGCCCTCGCCCTCGTCGGCGCCGAGGTCGAAACCTGCGTGGCGGCCGCCCTCACCGAACTCCCCGAGGCCACCGAGATCGGCCGCAACGCCCGGCACGCCCTCACCCTCGCCGGCACCTCGGACTCCGCGTTCGCCCTGATCCCCCTCCTCGAACACCAAATCGTCGACCACGTCTACAGCTACGGCATCGCCGCCGCCGAGACCGTCCCGGTCGCCCTCGCCCTCGCCACCGCCGCGCACGGCCGGATCGCCGAGGCCGTGCCCGCCGCCGCCTGCCTCTCCCGGGTCGCCGACTCGGCCCCCGCCCTGACCGGCGCGCTCACCGGCGCCCTCGGCGGCGCCGAAGAGATCCCGGAGTCCTGGCGGGACGCCTGCCGCACCCTCTCCGGCTGCGCCCTCCCCCGCCTCACCGACACCGACCTCGTGGAACTCGCCGAACTCCTGGAAGCCACACAACCGGCCCGTCCAGGTGGATGATTCGGTGCATGACGCCCAAAGGAGAAGAAAGCGCCGGAGCTTCGCTCGACGACCGGATCACCGGAGCACTGGTCGGGGCCGCCGTCGGCGACGCCCTCGGCGGTCCGGTGGAGGGATACTCCCCCGACCAGATCCTCGAACGGCACGGCGGCCGCGTCCACGGCATCGTCGGCCCCTGGAACGGCGACGCCTGGCGCACCGCCCGCCCCATCGCGCCGTACCACAAGGGCGACGGGCACGTCACCGACGACACGTTGATGACCCATGCGCTGGTACGGGTGTACGACAGGGTCCGCGACCATCTCGACGCTTACGCGATCGCCGACCACCTGGTCCCGGACCTGATGACCAACCCCCGCTGGATCCCGGAACTGGAGACGGAGACCCTCCCCCTCCACCGCGTCTTCCTCGCCGAGAAGTGGCTCGTGACCCGCCTCCACTACGGCCACGCCGACCCCCGCGAGGCCGGCGTCGGCAACATCGTCAACTGCGGCGCCGCGATGTACATGGCCCCGGTCGGCCTGGTCAACGCGGCGAACCCGCGGGCCGCGTACGCCGAGGCCCTGGATGTCGCGGGCGCCCACCAGTCGTCGTACGGCAGAGAGGCGGCGGGCGTCTTCGCGGCGGCGGTGGCGGCGGCGACGGCGCCCGGCGCGACAGCGGATTCCGTGGTCGGCGTCTGCCTGTCCGTGGCGAGGGACGGCACGCGCACGGCGATCGAGAAGGTCTGTGAAACGGCGGCGCACCACACGGACTTCGAGTCGGCGCTCGTCCCGCTCCGCGACGCGATCGCCCCCTACGACACGGTGGGCCCCGACTACCGGTCCCCCTCCCTCGGCGCCCGCCGTCCCTCCCGCCTGCACGCCATCGAGGAACTCCCCATCGCCCTGGGCATGCTGCTGGTGGCCGACGGGGACCACCGGCACGCCGTCCTCGGTTCCGTCAACTACGGCCGGGACTGCGACTCGATCGCGACGATGGCGGGCGCGATCGCCGGGGCGCTGGGCTCGCCGGTTCCGCCGGAGTGGTCGAAGCAGGTCGCGGAGGCCAGCCGCCTCGACCTCTGGGAACCGCCCCGCACGCTGGCCGCCGTGACCCGCGAGATCTTCATCCGCGACACGGAACGCCGCCGCGCCCACGAGGAGTCCTTCGCCCGCCTCGGAGGCCCGAGTTGCTCCGCCTGACCTGGGTCCAGCCGGAGGACCTGCTGGGCCATGAGCTGCGCCAGGCCCGCCAGGACGGACGGGAGCCGTCGGCCGTCGAGGCGAGGTGGCGGGCGGCGGGGGGCATGGACGCGCCGCCGCGCGCGGGCGCGTCGCCGGACCGGGCGTCGCGCTATCTGCGCCAGCTGGCGGAGGACCTGCTCGACGAACTCGCGGACCTCCCGAGCAGGTTGAACGAGCCGACGGAGCTGGCCGAGATCAAGGCGCTGTGTCCCCAGTGGCCGAATGCGCCACGGGGAGGGCGGTGCGGGCCCTCGTGCGGCTGCGGGTGCGACGTGGCTGATCGCGCAGTTCCTCGCGCCCCTGACGGGGCGCCGCACAGCCGCGTCCTGCACAGCTGCGCCCGGCAGGCGCCGGCCGGCGTCCCCACTCCCGCGTCGCCCCCCACCCCCCGCGCCTACCACGCCGCCTGGCTGGGCCGGGCCGTCGGCTGCCTGCTCGGCAAACCCGTCGAGAAGCTCCCCCTCCACGCCATCCGCGAACTCGCCCGCGCCACCGGCAACTGGCCCCTGAACCACTACTTCACCGCCCACGGCGTCCCCCAGGACCTCCTCCTGGCCCACCCCTGGAACCGCCGCTCCGCCCCCACCTCCCTCGCCGAGAACATCGACGGCATGCCCGAGGACGACGACCTCAACTACCCTCTCCTCAACCTCCTCCTGCTCCAACACCACAGCAGGAACTTCACCACCACCGACGTAGCCGCCCTCTGGCTCGCCGAGCTCCCCGCCGGCCGCACCTTCACCGCCGAGCGCGTCGCCTACCGCAACCTGCTCACCGGCATCGAACCCCCGCACACCGCCCGCCACCGCAACCCCTTCCGCGAGTGGATCGGCGCCCTCATCCGCGCCGACGCGCACGGCTGGACCAACCCCGGCGACCCGGCCGCCGCGGCCGAACAGGCCCACCGCGACGCCGTCCTCACCCACACCGCCAACGGCGTCTACGCGGCGATGTTCACGGCGGCCGTCATCGCCACCGCCGCCACCGGCACCCACGACGTCCACGCCTGTCTGCGCACCGGCCGATCCGTCGTCCCGCCCCGCTCGCGCCTCGCCCACGCCATCGATCACGCGATCCGGCTCGCCGAGGAACACGCCGACTTCGACACCGTCGTCGACGCCCTCCACGCCACCCACTCCGCCACCCACCACTGGGTGCACGCCATCCCCAACACCGCCCTGATCGCCGCCGCCCTCACCCACGCCGACGGCGACTTCACCGGCTCCGTCCGCCGTGCCGTGAGCGGCGGTTGGGACACCGACTCGAACGGCGCGACGGCGGGATCCGTCGCCGGACTGCTCGCCGGCGACCCCGACGCCCTCCCGGACCGCTGGACGACCCCGCTCAAGAACCGACTCGCCACCTCCGTCGCCGGCTTCGACGGCACCGGCTTCGACACCCTCGCCCACCTCACCCACCTGGAGGCGACCCGCTCATGACCCACATCGCCGTACTGGGCAGCATGAACATGGACCTCGTCGCGTACGCCGAGAAGGCCCCACAGCTCGGCGAGACCGTGACGGGACGAGCATTTCGCACGATCCCCGGCGGCAAGGGCGCCAACCAGGCGATCGCCGCCGCCCGCGCCGGCGCCACCGTCTCGATGATCGGCGCGGTCGGCCACGACGTCTACGGCGCCCGGATGCGCGAGACCCTCGAACACTCCGGCGTGGACACGGACTCGCTGCGCACGATCGAGGGCCCCTCCGGCACCGCGCACATCGTCGTGGACGACGAGGGCGGCAACGCGATCGTCGTGGTCCCCGGCGCGAACGGCACCGTCGACCATCTCTCCCCCGGCGACGAGGGCGTCATCGCCTCCGCCGAGACGCTCCTGCTCCAGCTGGAGATCCCTCTCGCGGCGGTGGTGGCCGGAGCGCAGGCCGCCCGCCGGCACGGTGTCCGGACCATCCTCACGCCGTCCCCCGCCCGCCCGCTCCCGTTCGAACTCCTCAACAGCATCGACCTGCTGGTGTCCAACGAGCGGGAGGCGGCCACCCTCACCGATCGCACCGACCCGCGCGACGCGGCGGCCGCGCTCCTCGACCGGGTGCCGCAGGTCGTCGTCACGCTCGGCGGGGCCGGCAGCCTCTACCTCACCCGCGACGCCGCACCCCTGGTCATCCCCGCCCCCCGGGTGACCGTCGTGGACTCGACGGGCGCGGGCGACACCTTCGTCGGCGCCCTCGCGGTGGCCCTGGCCGAGGAGAAACCGATCCGGGAGGCCCTGTCCTGGGCGGCCGCCGCGGCGGCGATCTCCGTACAGCGGGAGGGGGCGACGGAGTCGATGCCGTACCGCCCGGAGATCGAGGCCCAGTACACCGCATGAACACGACACCCACGCCACCCACTCCGTCCACGCCACCCACTCCGTCCACGACGCCCGTGCCGCCCACGACGCCCGTGCCGCCCACGAGCCCGGCGACGCACCCCGAGGCCCCGCTCCCGCCCCTCACCGGCCTGCGCGTCCTCGATCTCGCCACCCTCTTCGCCGGTCCGCTCGCCGCCACCCTGCTCGGGGACTTCGGCGCCGAGGTCGTCAAGGTGGAGCACCCCGCCAAGCCCGACCCCTCCCGGGGCCACGGCCCGGCCAAACACGGCGTCGGCCTGTGGTGGAAGCTCCTCGGCCGCAACAAGCGCGCCATCACCCTCGACCTGTCCAAGCCCGGCGGCCGTGCCACGCTCCTCAGGCTCGCCGCCACCGCCGACGTGATCGTGGAGAACTTCCGCCCCGGCACCCTGGAGAAGTGGGACCTCGGCTGGGCGGAACTCTCCGCCGCCAACCCGCGCCTGATCCTGGCCCGGGTCACCGCCTTCGGCCAGTTCGGCCCCTACGCCCATCGCCCCGGCTTCGGCACCCTCGCGGAGGCGATGAGCGGGTTCGCGGCGATCACCGGCGAACCGGACGCCCCGCCGACGCTGCCCCCGTTCGGGCTCGCCGACTCCATCGCGGCGCTGGCCACCGCGTACGCCGTGATGACCGCGCTCGCCGCCCGGGACCGCACCGGCGAGGGCCAGGTCGTCGACATGGCGATCATCGAGCCGATCCTGGCCGTCCTCGGCCCCCAGCCCACCTGGTACGACCAGCTCGGCTACGTCCAGGAACGGACCGGCAACCGGTCCGCCAACAACGCCCCGCGCAACACCTACCGCACGGCGGACGGCAGCTGGGTCGCCGTGTCCACCTCGGCCCAGTCGATCGCGGAACGCGTGCTGCGACTGGTCGGGCGACCGGAGCTGATCGACGAGCCGTGGTTCGCGACCGGCGCCGGCCGGGCCGCGCACGCCGACGTCCTCGACGCGGCCGTCGGCGGCTGGGTCGCCACCCGCTCCCGTGCCGAGGTGCTGGCCGAGTTCGAGAAGGCGGAGGCGGCGGTGGCGCCCGTCCAGGACGTACGGGACGTCATGGCGGACCCGCAGTACCAGGCGCTGAACACGATCACCACCGTTTCCGACCCCGAGCTGGGCCCGCTGCGCATGCAGAACGTGCTCTTCCGGCTCTCGGCCACGCCCGGCGCGATCCGCTGGACCGGCCGCCCGCACGGCGCCGACACGGAGGAGGTCCTGGCCGAGCTGGGCATGACCCCGGCCCAGGTGCGGGTCCTGCGGGCGGAGGGCGCCGTATGACCACCGCGCCCTTCCCGCTGACCTGGCTGTACGTGCCCGGCGACCGGCCCCGTGTCGTCGCCAAGGCGCTGGCCTCCGGAACCGATGTGGTGGTGATCGACCTGGAGGACGCGGTCGCCCCCGACCGCAAGGACTACGCCCGCGCCGCCACCGCGGAGCTCCTCACCCACTCCCAGCCGGTCCCGGTCCACGTCCGGATCAACGCCCTGGACACCCCTTGGGCGCAGGCCGATCTCCAGGCCCTTCTCTCCCTCCCCGGCCTCGACGGCCTGCGCCTCCCCAAGGTGACCAGCCCCGAGGACATCCGCCACGTCGCCTCCCGGACCACCGCACTCCCCCTCTACGCCCTGCTCGAATCGGCCCTCGGCATCGAACACGCCTACGCCATCGCCGCCGCCCACCCCGCCCTGCGGGGCATCTCCCTGGGCGAGGCGGACCTCCGGGCCGACCTGGGCGTACGGGACGACATCGGCCTCGACTGGTCCCGTTCCCGGATCGTGGTGGCCGCGCGGGCGGCGGGCCTCGCCCCACCGCCCCAGTCGGTCCACCCCGACACCCGCGACCTGGGCGGCCTCGCCGCCTCCTGCGCCCACGGCCGCGCCCTGGGCTTCCTGGGCCGCGCCGCGATCCACCCCCGCCAGCTCCCGATCATCGAACGCGCCTACCTCCCCACGGAGGCCGAACTGGAACAGGCCGAAACTGTCATCAAGGCAGCCACCACAGAACAAGGCGCCCAAGCCCTTCCCGACGGCAGCTTCATCGACGCGGCGGTGGTGGCCGCGGCCCGCAGAACCCTCTCCCTGACCGACCGCCGGTGATCTTTTCCGTCGGCCACGCCGCAGCCGGTCTTGTTCTTCCGCCGCGTCGGCGAGGACCACGACGGCGCGGTCCGGCGGTGCCGGACCCGGCGCGACCCCGACGGCCCGCACGCGAAGAGGGCGCCCGGTTCGGTCCCGGGCGCCCTCTTCGTCGTACAGCGGCAGGTCAGCTCTTCTTGGTCCCCGAGCCGGCCTCGTCCTTGACCTCGTCGGCGGCGTCGTCCTCGGCACCGGCACCGGCGCCCGCGTCGGCTTCGGCCACGTCCGCGGAGGTGTCGGCGTCCTTCACCTCGGCGGCCTCCGCGTCGCCGCCGGCCTCGGCCTCACCGTCGATGACGCCCGGCTCGACCACCGCCTCCCGGCCCGGCCGCTTCTTCGCGGAGAGCACCATGTACAGCACCGCGAGCAGGAACACGATCAACGCGGTCCAGTCGTTGAGGCGCAGGCCCAGAATGTGGTGGGCGTCGTCGACGCGCATGTACTCGATCCAGCCGCGGCCCACACAGTACGCGGCGACGTACAGCGCGAAGGCCCGCCCGTGGCCGAGCTTGAAGCGGCGGTCCGCCCAGATGACCAGGAAGCCGACGCCGACGCACCACAGCGACTCGTAGAGGAAGGTCGGGTGGTAGTAGCCCGGGATCCGGCCGCCCTCGGAGGAGGTGATGTGCAGGGCCCACGGCAGATGGGTCTCGCGGCCGTACAGCTCCTGGTTGAACCAGTTGCCCCAGCGGCCGATCGCCTGGGCGAAGGCGATGCCGGGAGCGATGGCGTCGGCGTAGGCCGGCAGCGGGATGCCCCGGCGCCGGCACCCGATCCACGCGCCCACCGCACCCAGCGCGATCGCGCCCCAGATGCCGAGGCCGCCCTGCCAGACCTTGAACGCGTCGACCCAGTCACGGCCCGCGCTGAAGTACAGCTCGTAGTCCGTGATCACGTGGTAGAGACGCCCGCCGACCAGGCCGAACGGTACGGCCCAGACCGCGATGTCGGCCACGGTGCCGGCCCGCCCGCCCCGGGCGATCCAGCGCTTGTTTCCGAGCCAGACGGCTACGAAGACACCGATGATGATGCAGAACGCGTAGCCGCGCAGCGGGATGGGTCCGAGGTGGATCACTCCGCGCGACGGACTGGGAATGTAGGCAATCTCTTCCATGGCAGGGTCGACGCTACCGTGCCGGGCCGGGCCGACGGCAACCAGCCCGGCTACGGCTCCATAACGGGGGCGTGAGAAACGCTTACCCCTCCTACTGCTTGTTCGCGTCCTCGACCAGCTGCTTCAGCTTGGCCGGGGTCATGGTCTGGTCCTGGTAGATGTTCTTGCCGTCGAGCAGGACGGTCGGCGTGCCGTTGAACTTCGCCGCCTGGAAGGCCTGGTTGGATTTCGCGACCCAGGAGTTGTGCGTGCCGTCCTTGACGCACTTCTGGAACGCCGGCGTGTTCAGCCCCTGCACCTTGCCGGCCAGCTCGATCAGCTTGTCGTTGCTCGCGAAGGCGTCGTCCGTCTCCTTCGGCTGGTTCTCGTACAGCACGTCGTGGAAGTCCCGGAACTTTCCGGCGTCCTGGGCGCAGGCCGCCGCGTTGGCCGCGTTGCGGGAGCCGCTGCCGCCGAGGTTGCCGTCGATCAGCGTGACCAGGTGGTACTCGATTCTGAGCCGGCCGGTGTCGGCCAGCTCGTGGAGCGTCGGCCGGTACGCCGTCTCGAAGGCCTGGCAGGCCGGGCAGCGGAAGTCCTCCCAGACGGTGAGCGTCGCCTTGGCGCCGTCCTTGCCGACCGGGATCGCGAGGCTGTCCTTGCCCTGCGCGCCGGAGGGCGCCACGACCGGGCCCGAGCTCTCACCGCTCTTGTCCTTGCCCGAGTTCGCGGCGATCACGCCGACCACCGCCGCCAGGCCCAGGACACAGACGACGCTCGCGCCCACGATCAGCGCGCGCCGCCGCTTCTCCGCGGCCCGGTGCTTCTCGCGCTCGGCCGCCAGCCGCTCACGGGCCATCCGCTTTCCGTCACGATTCTTCTCGCTCACACCCCCAGAACGAACCGGGGAGGCGCACCGCGCCTCCCCGGTCCCAGGTCCACCCGTTCGAGTGACCGAATGTTCTGTTATGCCAGGCGACGCCCCCTATGGGGCATGCCTGGCCCTACGGCTCACGCCTGTCCGCGCACGCCCTTCGCCAGATCCCCGGCGAGTTCCCGGACGGCCGCCACGCCGGCCGCGTGGTCCGGCGCGTCCAGCATCCGCTTCACGAAGGCCGAACCGACGATCACACCGTCGGCGAAGCCGGCGACCTCGGCGGCCTGGGCCGCGTCGGAGACGCCGAGGCCGACGCAGACGGGCAGCTCGGTGCCGGTGGCCCGGGTGCGCTCGACCAGGTTCTGGGCCTGCGTGCCGACCGATGCGCGGGTACCGGTGACGCCCATCAGCGAGGCCGCGTAGACGAACCCGCTGCCCGCCGCGGTGATCTTCGCGAGCCGCTCGTCCTTGCTGCTCGGCGCCACGACGAAGACCGTCGCGAGGCCGTGCTTCTCGGCGTGCTCGCGCCACAGGGCCGATTCCTGGACCGGCAGGTCGGGCAGGATGCAGCCCGCGCCGCCCGCCTCGGCGAGCTCCGCGGTGAAGCGTTCGACGCCGTAACGGTCGATGGGGTTCCAGTACGTCATGACGAGGATCGGCTTGCCGGTGGCCTCGTAGGCCTCCTTGACCGTGCGCATGACGTCCGCGATCTTCACACCGCCGCGCAGGGCGATGTCGTCGGCGGTCTGGATGACCGGACCGTCCAGGACCGGGTCGCTGTGCGGCAGCCCGACCTCGACGACGTCCGCGCCGCCGTCCAGCACGGCCTTGATCGCCTCGATGCCGCCGTCCACGGTCGGGAACCCGGCCGGGAGGTAGGCGATGAGCGCGGACCGGCCTTCGGCCTTGGCACCGGCGAGGGCGTCGTCCAGCGCCCGGATGTTCCCGCTCACTTGGCGTCCCCCTCGATCTCGGCGGTGGCGGTGGCGTCGGCGGCGACCTCGGCATCGGGGTCGTACAGTCCGAAGTAGCGCGCGGCGGTGTCCATGTCCTTGTCGCCACGGCCGGACAGGTTGACGACGATCAGCCCGTCCTTGCCGAGCTCCCTGCCGACCTCCAGGGCGCCGGCGAGGGCGTGAGCGCTCTCGATGGCCGGGATGATGCCCTCGGTGCGGGAGAGCAGGCGCAGGGCCTGCATGGCCGCGTCGTCGGTGACCGCACGGTACTCGCCGCGGCCGGAGTCCTTGAGGTAGGAGTGCTCGGGGCCGATGCCCGGGTAGTCCAGACCGGCCGAGATCGAGTACGGCTCGGTGATCTGGCCCTCGTCGTCCTGGAGCACGTAGGACCGGGAGCCGTGCAGGATGCCGGGCTCGCCGGCGGTGAGGGTGGCCGCGTGCTCGCCGGTCTCCACGCCGTGGCCCGCGGGCTCGCAGCCGATCAGGCGGACGCCCTCGTCGGGGATGAAGGCATGGAAGAGGCCGATGGCGTTGGAGCCGCCGCCGACACAGGCGATGGCCGCGTCGGGGAGCCGGCCGGCCCGCTCCAGGAGCTGGCGGCGGGCCTCGACGCCGATGACCCGGTGGAAGTCGCGGACCATCGCCGGGAAGGGGTGCGGGCCGGCGACCGTACCGAAGAGGTAGTGGGTGTGGTCGACGTTGGCCACCCAGTCGCGGAACGCCTCGTTGATCGCGTCCTTGAGGGTGCGGCTGCCGGACTTCACGGCGATGACCTCGGCGCCGAGGATGCGCATCCGGGCCACGTTGAGGGCCTGGCGCCTGGTGTCGATCTCGCCCATGTAGATGGTGCAGTCGAGGCCGAACAGCGCGCAGGCGGTGGCCGTCGCCACGCCGTGCTGTCCGGCGCCGGTCTCCGCGATCACGCGGGTCTTGCCCATGCGCTTGGTGAGCAGGGCCTGGCCGAGCACGTTGTTGATCTTGTGCGAGCCGGTGTGGTTGAGGTCCTCGCGCTTGAGGAAGACGCGCGCGCCGCCGGCGTGTTCCGCGAAGCGGGGGACCTCGGTGAGGGAGCTGGGGCGGCCGGTGTAGTTGACCATCAGGTCGTCGAGTTCGCGGGCAAACTCGGGGTCGTGCTTGGCCTTGTCGTACTCGACGGCGACCTCGTCCACGGCGGCGACGAGGGCCTCCGGGATGAACTTGCCGCCGAAGGCGCCGAAGTAGCCCTCGGACGAGGGCACCTGGCCTTCGGGGTCAGGGAAGAAGAAATCGCTGGGCATGCGGAAACCTCACGGTGAGTGCCGATGAAAAACACTGTTCGCCGTGGGGGCGGAGCCTGGTGTACGACCTCAGGCCGTGTGTGGCTGGTCGCGCAGTTCCCCGCGCCCCTTTGGGGCGCGCTGCCATCGACGTCCGTTCACCTGGCCGGGCTCGTCACCGATGACATAACGCACCCGACGGCCGTGGACGCGCCTCGCCGGGGCTCGGCAGCCCCGGGGGCGGCAGCCGCGCGCGAGGCGGGCGTACCGGTCCACGGTCGTCATGGTGAGAGTCATCGGGGTCAGCCTACCGGGTGCTCAGGGCCTGCCGTGCCGGAGCGCGGGGTGTTCGCCCGCCGCCACCAGGTCGGCCACCGCCGACTTGGGGTCGCGGCCCGTGACCAGGGACTCGCCGACCAGGACCGCGTCGGCGCCCGCGTTGGCGTACGCGATCAGGTCGTGGGGGCCGCGGACGCCGGACTCGGCGACCTTGACGATGCGGGCGGGGATCTCGGGGGCGACCCGCTCGAAGGTGGAGCGGTCGACCTCCAGGGTCTTCAGGTTGCGCGCGTTGACGCCGATCACCTTGGCGCCCGCGTCCACCGCGCGCTCGACCTCGTCCTCGTCGTGGACCTCGACGAGCGGGGTGAGGCCGATGGACTCGGCGCGCTCGATCAGCGATTCCAGGGCCGGCTGGTCGAGGGCGGCGACGATCAGCAGCGCGAGGTCGGCGCCGTACGCGCGCGCCTCCCACAGCTGGTACGACGTGACGATGAAGTCCTTGCGCAGCACCGGGATGTCCACCCGGGCCCGGACCGCCTCCAGGTCGGCCAGCGAGCCGCCGAAGCGGCGCTGCTCGGTCAGGACCGAGATGACGGCCGCGCCGCCCGCCTCGTAGTCCGCGGCGAGCCCGGCCGGGTCCGCGATCGCGGCCAGCGCGCCCTTGGAGGGACTGGAGCGCTTCACCTCACAGATGACCTTGACGCCCTCACCGCGCAGCGCGGCCACGCCGTCCTTGGCCGCCGGCGCCTTCGCCGCGCGCTCCTTGAGCTCGTCGAGGCCGACGCGCGCCTGCCGCTCCGCGAGGTCGGCACGGACTCCGTCGATGATCTCGTCGAGCACACTCACGCGAGCGGTCCCCTTCCGGTTCCGGACGGTTCTTCCAGACGGGTGTCAAAACCCATGGTCATACCGATGGTATCCGCAGGACGGCACCGGCCCCGCATCCAGCTGACGCCGGTCCCACTACCTGGACATTCACCAGTTGATCAAGGATGCAACCAGCCACCGAGAGGCAGGTTCCGGACAACGGTGAAGACCAGCAGCAGCACGCCCAGGCTCCACATCTGCACCGGCCTGAGCTCGATCCGGGCCGGTCGGCCGCGTACCGCGCGCGTCACCCAGACGGTCCACACCACGGCGAAGCCCGCATAGGCGAGCACGCCCACCGCGTTGTCCCGCAGCGCGGCCAGGAAGTCGCCGTGGATGAACGCGTGCGCGCTGCGCAGGCCGCCGCAGCCGGGGCAGTACAGGCCGGTGAGCCGGTACAGCGGGCAGACCGGATAGTGGCCGGGCTGGTTGGGATCGACGGCGCCGACGTAGGCGAAGGCCCCGACGACGGCGCCCAGCACGGAGACGGGCACGGCCAGCCGGCCCCTGAGGGAGGGCGTCACCGGCGGGACGGACGCGCTGTGGCTGTCGGCGTTCACGCCTCGCATTGTGCCCCGTACGGTCGGCGCACGCGCGCGAGGGGCGCCCGATGCCTCGGGGCGCCCCTCGGGAAGCGGTGCGGATCAGCTCTCGGCGGCAGCCGGTTCGCGAGTGGCGGCCGGGGCGGTGGTGGTGTACACGAGCGCGCCGCTCTCCTTGGGCTGGCCGAGGCCCATCGAGCGCATGATCATGCCGACCACACCGCCGAGGAGCACGATCACCATGCCGGCCCAGAAGCCCACCGGCTGCGCCATCACCATGAAGGCGCCCGCGACGCAGAAACCGATGAAGGCGATGATGACACCGGTCCAGGCGGCCGGGGTGTGACCGTGGTTGCTGCCCGCCATGACTTGCTCCTCGTTACTGGTACCTGTCGTACGGGCCCGAGCTCGTACGTGTCCTTCCGGATTCTCGCCCTCCATTGTCCCGTACCCACCCGCGCGCCGGACGCGGGGGTGGCGTCTGATTCGCCACACTGTCCAGCGCCCCGAAGCAAAGCGCCCCGCGGTCGAGCGCCCGGTAGGGGCGCGGGGCTGAGTCCGGCATGCGGCTCCGCCGCGTGGGCGCGCCCAGCCACAACGGCGCCGCAGCCGACCGACTCGGCCCGCCCCCCTTACGGCGCCCCCGGCGAAGCGTCACGCGCCGGTAGGGTCCTCGCCCCGGTCCAGCGCCTTCCAGATGTCCTCGGGCCGGTCGGGATCCACCGGCTTCGGCGCCCGGCGCGGCCGCTGCCCCCCCGTGCCGCGCTCGTAGCGACCGGACATGGCCGGCCACAGCCCGCCGTAGCGCAGCGCCAGCAGCCCGGCGACCAGGAGGAGCGCACCGCCGGCCGCGGCGACGTACGGCCAGCCGGTGTGAGTGAGCGCGTCGACCGTGGCGGACGTGTCCCCGCTGGCCGCGGCGGCCTTCTCGTCGAGCGCGGACCCGTCGGACGCGCCCAGCAGGGCCGCGGCGGCGATGCCGGCGCCGGAGAGCGCGAGCAGCGCGGAGACCAGGAGGCGGCCGGCCCTGCGGACGGCGAAGACGGCGACGAGCGCGGCGAGGCCCACTATGGCGAGGGCCGCGGGGACGCCCGTGACGTCGCTGCCCTTGGCGGTCAGCGGGAAGGCGCCACCGGCCACCGTGGCGGTGCCCTCCGCCCAGCGTTGCCGGCTGGACAGCAGGGCCACGGCCGCGCCGAGCGCGCCGGACAGCAGCGCCACGGCAAGGCTGCGGCGGCCGGACCGGGCGGGCTCGCCGGCTTCGGAACGGGGGTGAGGAACAGCAGTCACGTACTCCACTATCGCCTGAACCCGTGGCGAACGGTCACCCGGGGTCGGGTGAGAAGCGCCCTACTTTCCCAGCCTGTTGGCCGTGTGCACGGCCCGCAGGACCGCCGCCGCCTTGTTGCGGCACTCCTGGTCCTCGGCCACCGGGTCGGAGTCGGCGACGATGCCGGCGCCCGCCTGGACGTACGCCGTGCCGTCGCGGAGCAGGGCGGTGCGGATGGCGATGGCGGTGTCGGAGTCACCGGCGAAGTCGAGGTAGCCGACGCAGCCGCCGTACAGCCCTCTTCTGGACGGCTCCAGTTCGTCGATGATCTGCATCGCCCGGGGCTTGGGGGCGCCGGAGAGGGTGCCGGCCGGGAAGCAGGCGGTGAGGACGTCGAAGGCGGTGCGGCCCGCGGCGACCTTTCCGGTGACCGTCGAGACGATGTGCATGACGTGCGAGTACCGCTCGACGGACATGAAGTCGACGACCTCGACGGAGCCGGGCTCGCAGACCCGCCCCAGGTCGTTGCGTCCGAGGTCGACGAGCATCAGGTGCTCGGCGCGCTCCTTGGGGTCGGCCAGCAGCTCCTCGGCGAGGGCCTGGTCCTCCTGCGGGGTGGCCCCGCGCGGCCGGGTGCCGGCGATGGGGTGCACCATGGCCTGCCCGTCCTCGACCTTGACCAGGGCCTCGGGGCTGGATCCCACGACGTCGAAGCCGTCGAAGCGGAAGAGGTACATGTACGGCGAGGGGTTGGTGGCCCTGAGGACCCGGTAGACGTCCAGCGCACTGGCCGTGCACGGGGTCTCGAAGCGCTGGGAGGGGACGACCTGGAAGGCCTCGCCCGCGCGGATGCGCTCCTTGATGTCCTCGACGGCCACCTGGAAGTCGGGGCCGCCCCACAGCGCGGTGTACTCGGGGAGCTCGGAGGGCGGCAGGACGGCGGGCGGCTGGGCGACCGGGCGGGAGAGGTCCGCCTCCATCGCGTCCAGGCGGGCCACGGCGTCGGCATGGGCCTCGTCGACGCCCGTGTCGAGGTCGTTGTGGTTGATCGCGTTGGCGATCAGCAGGACCGAGCCCTCCCAGTGGTCCATGACGGCGAGGTCGCTGGTGAGGAGCATGGTCAGCTCGGGGAGCCCGAGGTCGTCGCGCTCGCCCGGGCCGATCTTCTCCAGGCGGCGCACGATGTCGTAGCCCAGGTAGCCGACCATGCCGCCGGTGAAGGGGGGCAGCTCCTGGGTGTGCGGGGTGTGCAGGGCCTCGATGGTGGCGCGCAGGGCGGCCAGCGGGTCGCCGTCGACGGGCACGCCGACCGGCGGGGTGCCGAGCCAGTGGGCCTGGCCGTCGCGGGCGGTGAGGGTGGCGGCGGAGCGGACGCCGATGAAGGAGTACCGAGACCATTGATACGCCGTGCGGCCGTTCTCGGCGGACTCCAGCAGGAAGGTGCCGGGGCGCTCGGCGGCGAGCTTGCGGTAGAGCGCGACCGGGGTGTCGCCGTCGGCGAGGAGCTTGCGGGTGACCGGGATGACACGCCGGTCGGTCGCGAGCTTGCGGAAGGTCTCGAGGTCCATGGCGGCAGACCTTACTGATCGGAGGACGGGACGCCGGAATCGGCGCCGTCCCTACGGAGCACGTCGGCGTCGAAGCAGGTGCGGTCGCCGGTGTGGCAGGCGGCGCCGACCTGGTCGACCTTGACCAGCACGGTGTCGGCGTCGCAGTCGAGGGCGACGGACTTGACCCACTGGAAGTGGCCGGAGGTGTCGCCCTTGACCCAGTACTCCTGGCGGCTGCGCGACCAGTAGGTGCAGCGGCCGGTGGTGAGGGTCCGGTGCAGCGCCTCGTCGTCCATCCAGCCGAGCATCAGCACCTCGCCGGTGTCGTACTGCTGGGCGATGGCGGGCAGGAGTCCGTCGGCGCTGCGCTTGAGGCGGGCGGCGATCTCCGGGGCGAGGCCACTGGACGGGGGCGTGCCTGTCGTACCGGTCGTACTGGTCATGGGTGCCATTGTGCCGCGCGGCACCGACAGTCACGGTCCGTGTCCACTGTCCGGACGGTGCGTGTGGTCGTAGGCTGGCGGTATGTCGACCTTCGCCAAGCGTGAACGGCTCCTGCTCGCCGACCTCTTGGAGACCGCCGGTCCCGAGGCACCGACCCTCTGCGAGGGCTGGACGACCCGTGATCTGGCCGCGCACGTGGTGGTGCGCGAACGCCGGCCGGACGCGGCCGGGGGCACGGTGATCAAGCAGCTGGCGCCGCGGCTGGAGAAGGTGACGGCCGAGTTCGCGGCGAAGCCGTACGAGGAGCTGATCCAGCTGATCCGCACCGGTCCGCCGCGGTTCTCGCCGTTCCAGCTCAAGCAGGTGGACGAGGCGGCGAACACGGTCGAGTTCTACGTGCACGCCGAGGACGTCCGCCGGGCCCAGCCGGACTGGTCGGCGCGGGAGCTGGACCCGGTCTTCCAGGACGCCCTGTGGTCCCGTCTGGAGCGCACCGCCCGGCTGCTCGGCCGGGGTGTGCCGACGGGCCTGGTGCTGCGCCGCCCGGACGGCCAGACGGCGGTCGCCCACCGCGGCGCCCCGGTGGTGACGGTGACCGGCGAGCCCTCCGAGCTGCTGATGTTCGCCTTCGGCCGGCAGAGCACGGCCAGGGTCGAGGTGGCCGGCGACGAGAACGCGATCGCCAAGCTGAACGAGTCCAGGAAGCTGGGCATCTGAGGAGCCCGCCGTGATCAGGGTCGCGATGACGAGCGTGTACGTGGACGACGTGCCGAAGGCGCACGCCTTCTACACCGACGTCCTCGGCTTCGAGACCCGCACCTGTCTGGACCCGGGCGGCGGCATCCCGTTCATCACGGTCGGCGCCCCGCAGGGCGCCCAGCCGGACCTGCAGCTCCTGCTGGAACCCGGCCAGGGCTCCTACGCGGACCCGTACCGCAAGGCCGTGTACGAGGCGGGCCTGCCGGCCATCGTCTTCTCCGTCGACGACATCCGTTCGGAGTACGACCGCCTGCGCGCCCTGGGCGTCCGCTTCCCGCACGGGCCGCGGGACCAGGGCCCGGTGATCGCCGCGGTCCTCGACGACACGGTCGGCAACCTGATCCAGCTGACCCAGCCGAAGGGCTGACCGCCGTCAGCGGGGCAGTTCGGCCCGGCGCAGCCCCGGTACGGCCAGCGCCACGACCCCGCCGAGCCCGCAGACGGCGGCGCTGACGACGTAGACCGGGCCGAGTCCGAAGGCGCCGCTCGCGGCGGCCGCGAGCGGCATGCTCAACGGGGTGAGGCCCAGGCTGATCAGGCCGGAGACGGCGGTGACCCGTCCCAGGTAGGCGGGGCCGGCCTCGGTCTGTAGCAGGGCCGCGCACATCGCGCCGCTGAGCCCGGCGAGCAGGCCGATCAGCACGGCGACGCCGACCGCGCCGGCCAGGCCCGGTACGAAGGCGAGGGCGCCGATCGCCACCGAGCCGGCGAGGATCGTGCACCCGGCGACCAGTCCGGCGCGGGGCAGCCTGCCCCGGACGGTCAGCAGCAGCGAGGCGGCGCCGGCGCCGGTCCCGAACCCGGCGAGCACCCAGCCCATGCCGGCGGCACCCCAGCCGCGCCGGTCGGCGAGCAGGGTCAGTCCGACGTTGAGGGGGCTGACGAACCCCAGGTCGCCGAGTGCGATGGCGAGCATCAGCGGAGCCAGGACCCGGTGCTTGCGGACATGGGCGAGGCCGGCGCGCAGATCCTGCCAGGGGGTGGGAGCGGTGGCGCGGTCCTCGGCCGGCAGTTCCCGTACCCGGACGGATACCAGCAGGGGGACGGATACGGCGATGAGCAGCCCGGCGAGGCCGAAGGCGGCCGCCGTGCCGCCCACGGCGACCCCGAGGCCGCCCAGCGGGGCGCCGACGACGTTGGCGAAGCGGATGGCGAGGCCGCGCATGCCCTGCACGCGTGCGAGCTGGTCACGGTCCGTCAGACGCGCGGGGAGGGCCCCTACGGCAGGCATGAACACGGCGTCGACGGTGCCGAAGACCAGGGCGAGCGCCGCCAGCGGCCACAGGCCCGGGCTGGTGAGGAACAGCAGCGCCGCCACGGCGAGGACGGCCGCGCAGCGCACCGCGTCGCTGCCGATGACGACCCGGCGCGGCCCCAGCCGGTCGGCGATCACCCCGCCGAACAGCATCAGCACGGCCCTGGGCAGCGCGCTGACGGACATCACCGTCCCGGCCTGGGCGGGTGAACCGGCCTGGACCGCGGCCCAGGAGAGGGTGACGTAGTAGACGCTGTCGCCGACCATCGAGGAGGCGTAGGCACCCAGCCAGCGCAGGACGTCGGGGTCGCGGTGGGCGGGGCGCCGGGTCGTGGGAGCAGCGGGTACGAGGGCCGCGGTCATGGGCGTGAGGCCTTCTCAGACGCGGAACGGGAAGCCGTACGTGTACAGCGCGACGTGCTCACGCCCCTCGGTGTCGCCGTTCGCCACGGCGGACCGGCCCTTCTCGTCGTACTTCCTGGCCAGCGCGGCCAGTTCCGCGCGGAGTTCGTCCAGTTCGGCCGCGGTCAGGCGGAGCAGGGACTCGCTGTCGGGCGCGGCGGCGTTCCACTCGGGGCTCCAGGTGGCGCGCTCGTCGAGGTAACGGCGGTACATGTCGGCGCGCTGCTCGTGGAAGAGCCGGCTGGCGGCGAGGTGGGCGGCCGCCTTCTCGGGTGCGTCGCGGAAGTCCCGATCGCGGATGCTGATGCCGTCCGAAGCGGGCTGCCACCAGCGTTCCCGGCCGTCGGCGCGCTGCGGCTCGGCCTCTTCGATCAGACCGTGCTCGGCGAGCTTGCGCAGGTGGTAGCTGACCAGCGAGACGGCCTCGTCCACCTGCTCGGCCAGCTGGGAGGCGGTTGCCTTGCCGGCCACGGTCAGGCCCCGGTAGAGCTTCATGCGCAGCGGATGGGCCAGCGCCTTGAGCGTGCCGAGGTCGGTGATGCGGAGGTCTCTCTCCTTGCCCGTCATGACACCGACCGTAAGTACGAAAGAAAAGTTGCGCAATGGATTTTGCGCAACTTTCCTTTCGCATCCGGAGGCGCGTCAGGGCGGCGAAAAGCCCCGGCTCCCTCACGGAGGGCACCGGGGCCGAAGCTCGGCGCGGCGTCAGCGCACCGGGTGACCCGCCTCGCGCAGGGTCTGCTTGACCTCGCCGATCCGCAGGTCGCCGAAGTGGAAGACGGAGGCGGCGAGGACCGCGTCCGCGCCCGCCGCGACGGCCGGGGGGAAGTGGGAGAGGGCGCCGGCGCCGCCGGAGGCGATGACCGGGACGGTGACGTGCTTGCGGACGGCGGCGATCATTTCGAGGTCGTAGCCGTCCTTGGTGCCGTCCGCGTCCATCGAGTTGAGCAGGATCTCGCCCGCGCCCAGCTCGGCGGCCCGGTGTGCCCACTCGACCGCGTCGATGCCGGTGCCGCGGCGGCCGCCGTGGGTGGTGACCTCGAAGGAGCCCGATGCGTTGCGGCGGGCGTCGACCGACAGGACCAGGACCTGGCGGCCGAAGCGTTCCGCGATCTCGCGGATCAGGTCCGGACGGGCGATGGCCGCCGTGTTGACGCCCACCTTGTCGGCGCCGGCGCGC
This sequence comes from Streptomyces sp. NPDC086519, assembly GCF_040686075.1. Classification (NCBI taxonomy): domain Bacteria; kingdom Bacillati; phylum Actinomycetota; class Actinomycetes; order Kitasatosporales; family Streptomycetaceae; genus Streptomyces; species Streptomyces sp. NPDC086519. The sequence goes on along the minus strand of NZ_JBFBJL010000016.1, from coordinate 107,551 downwards.
AGCAGTTTGTCCACGTCCTCGGCGGTGCGGACGCCGCCGCCCACCGTCAGGGGGATGAACACCTGCTCGGCCGTGCGGCGCACCACGTCGTAGGTGGTCTCCCGGTCGCCGGAGGACGCGGTGATGTCCAGGAAGGTCAGCTCGTCGGCGCCCTCCGCGTCGTACACCTTGGCCATCTCGACCGGGTCGCCCGCGTCGCGCAGGTTCTGGAAGTTGACGCCCTTGACGACCCGGCCGTTGTCCACGTCCAGGCAGGGGATGACTCGGACCGCCAGGGTCATGAATCCACGGCTCCTCTGTATGCCTCTAGCTCCGCCTCGACCAGGATGCGCGGATCGACGAAGCCGGTCACCACGACGAACGTGGTCACCGGGCGCACCGAGTCGAAGACCTCCTTGTGGGCGCGTCCCACGGCGTCCATGTCGCGCGCGTGGGTGAGCAACAGGCGGGTGCGGATCACGGACTCAGGTCCCAGCCCGAACTCCGCGATCGCCTCCAGGGCGGTGGCGAAGGCCACCTTGGCCTGCTCGTACGGGTCGCCCTCCCCGTACAGCACGGTGCCCTTGAAGGACGTCGTACCGCCCACCACCACCCGGTCGCCCGCCGCGACGGCGCGGGCGGAACCGAACGTCTCCTCCCAGGGACTTTCGCTCTGCACGCGCCGTACGGCTTCTGACGTCATCGGGACACAGCCTCCAGAGCTTCTTCCAAGGTGAACGCCTTGGCGTACAACGCCTTTCCGACGATGGCGCCCTCGACACCGAGGGGTACCAGGTCGGCCAGGGCCCGCAGGTCGTCCAGTGACGACACGCCGCCGGAGGCCACGACCGGCCGGTCCGTCGCCGCGCACACGTTGCGCAGCAGTTCCAGGTTCGGGCCCTGGAGGGTGCCGTCCTTGGCGATGTCGGTGACGACGTAACGCGCGCAGCCCTCCTTGTCGAGGCGGGCGAGCGTCTCGTAGAGGTCGCCGCCGTCGCGGGTCCAGCCGCGGCCCCTGAGGGTCGTACCGCGCACGTCCAGGCCGACGGCGATCTTGTCGCCGTGCTCGGCGATGACCTTGGCGACCCACTCCGGGGTCTCCAGGGCGGCCGTGCCGAGGTTCACCCGGGTGCAGCCGGTGGCGAGCGCGGCGGCCAGGGTGGCGTCGTCGCGGATGCCGCCGGACAGCTCGACCCTGATGTCCATCGCCTCGGTGACCTCGGCGACCAGCGCCCGGTTGTCGCCGGTGCCGAACGCCGCGTCCAGGTCGACCAGGTGCAGCCACTCGGCGCCCGACCGCTGCCAGGCGAGGGCGGCCTCCAGCGGGGAGCCGTAGGAGGTCTCGGTCCCGGACTCGCCGTGCACGAGACGCACGGCCTGGCCGTCGCGGACGTCGACGGCGGGAAGGAGTTCGAGCTTGCTCACAGTGTTCCGATCCAGTTGGTGAGGAGCTGGGCGCCGGCGTCGCCGGACTTCTCGGGGTGGAACTGGGTGGCCCACAGCGCGCCGTTCTCCACGGCGGCCACGAACGGCTTGCCGTGCGTCGCCCAGGTCACCAGCGGGGCCCGCAGCGCGGCGTTGTGCGTCTCCAGCGACCAGTCGTGGACGGCGTAGGAGTGCACGAAGTAGAAGCGCGCGTCGGCGTCCAGGCCGGCGAACAACTCGGAGCCGGCCGGTGCGTCCACGGTGTTCCAGCCCATGTGGGGGACGATCTCGGCCTGGAGCGGCTCGACCGAGCCGGGCCACTCGTCGAGGCCGTCGGTCTCCACGCCGTGCTCGATGCCGCGCGCGAACAGGATCTGCATGCCGACGCAGATGCCCATCACCGGCCGCCCGCCGGACAGCCGGCGGTCGATGATCCAGTCCCCGCGCGCCCCGCGCAGGCCCGCCATGCAGGCGGCGAAGGCGCCGACGCCCGGCACCAGCAGGCCGTCCGCGTTCATGGCCCGGTCGAAGTCACGGGTGATCTCGACGTCGGCCCCGGCGCGGGCGAGGGCGCGCTCGGCGGACCGGACGTTGCCGAAGCCGTAGTCGAAGACCACCACACGCTTGGGAGCGGTCAATTCCACACCTCCAGCCTCATGACGCCCGCCACCAGGCACATCGCGGCGCCGATCGAGAGCAGCACGATCAGGCTGGTGGGCATCTTCTGCTTGACGAAGGAGATGATTCCGCCGACCAGGAAGAGGCCGACGACGATCAGGATGGTGGACAGCCCGGTCATGGCTTTACAGCGCGCCCTTCGTCGAGGGGAGGATGCCGGCCGCGCGCGGGTCGCGCTCGGAGGCGTAGCGCAGCGCCCTGGCGAGCGCCTTGAACTGGCATTCCACGATGTGGTGTGCGTTGCGCCCGTAGGGCACGTGCACATGGAGCGCGACCTGGGCCTGGGCCACGAAGGACTCCAGGATGTGCCGGGTCATGGTGGTGTCGTACTCGCCGATCATCGGGGCCATGTTCTCCGGCTCCGTGTGCACGAGGTACGGGCGGCCGGACAGGTCGACGGTGACCTGGGCGAGGGACTCGTCCAGCGGGACCGTGCAGTTGCCGAAGCGGTAGATGCCCACCTTGTCGCCGAGGGCCTGCCTGAAGGCGGCGCCGAGGGCGAGGGCGGTGTCCTCGATGGTGTGGTGCGAGTCGATGTGCAGGTCGCCGTCGGTCTTCACGGTGAGGTCGAACAGGCCGTGCCGGCCGAGCTGGTCGAGCATGTGGTCGTAGAAGCCGACGCCGGTGGCGATGTCGGTCCTGCCGGTGCCGTCGAGGTCGATCTCGACGAGGACCGCGGTCTCCTTGGTGGTGCGCTCCACGCGCCCTACGCGGGTCATGCGTCCAGCTCCTTCTTGACTTCACGTACCGCGTCGAGGAACGCGTCGTTCTCTTCGGGGGTTCCGGCGGACACCCGCAGGAAGCCGGGCACGCCGTTGTCGCGGACGAGGACTCCCCGGTCGAGGATCTGCTGCCACACCGCGTGCGGGTCCTCGAACCGCCCGAACTGTACGAAGTTGGCGTCGGACTCGGTGACTTCGAGGCCCGCCGCGCGCAGCTCGGCGACCAGCCGGTCCCGCTCGGCCTTCAGTTGCTCGACGTACTTCAGCAGCGTGTCGGTGTGCTCCAGGGCGGCCAGCGCGGTCGCCTGGGTGATCGCCGACAGGTGGTACGGCAGCCGTACGAGCTGGACCGCGTCGACCACCGCGGGGTCCGCGGCGAGGTAGCCGAGGCGCAGGCCGGCCGCGCCGAACGCCTTCGACATGGTCCGGGAGACGACGAGATTCGGCCGACCTTCGAGCAGCGGCAGCAGCGAGGCGCCGTGACTGAACTCGACGTAGGCCTCGTCGACGACCACCATCGACGGCTTGGCGGCCTGGGCGGCCGCGTAGAGCGCGAGGACCGTCTCGGGCGGCACCGCGTTGCCCGTGGGGTTGTTGGGGGTGGTGATGAAGACGACGTCCGGCTTGTGCTCGGCGATGGCCGCCGAGGCCGCCTCGGCGTCGAGGGTGAAGTCCTCGTTGCGGGGGCCGGAGATCCAGCGGGTGCCGGTGGAGCGGGAGATGAGCGAGTGCATCGAGTACGACGGCTCGAAGCCGATCGCCGTACGGCCCGGTCCGCCGAAGGTCTGCAGCAGCTGCTGGATGACCTCGTTGGAGCCGTTGGCCGCCCACACGTTCTCGACGGAGAGCGGGTGGCTGCCGGTCTTCGTCAGGTACCTGGCCAGCTCGGTGCGGAGCTGGACGGCGTCCCGGTCGGGGTAGCGGTTCAGGTCGCGGGCGGCCTCGCGCACCCGCTCCGTGATCCGCTCGACCAGCGGTTCGGGCAGCGGGTACGGGTTCTCGTTGGTGTTCAGCCGTACCGGAACGTCCAGCTGGGGCGCGCCGTAGGGGGACTTGCCGCGCAGCTCGTCCCGTACGGGGAGATCGTCGATGCCTGTCACTTGCTCTCGGGTACCTTCCAGCCGAACCTTGCCTTGACCGCCGCGCCGTGCGCGGGCAGGTCCTCCGCCTCCGCCAGCGTGACCACGTGGTGCGCGACCTCGGCCAGCGCGTCCTTCGTGTAGTCGACGATGTGGATGCCGCGCAGGAAGGACTGGACGGACAGCCCGGAGGAGTGGCAGGCGCAGCCGCCCGTGGGCAGCACGTGGTTGGAGCCGGCGGCGTAGTCGCCGAGGGAGACCGGCGCCCAGGGCCCGATGAAGATCGCGCCCGCGTTCCGCACCCGGTCGGCCACGGCGGGGGCGTCGGCCGTCTGGATCTCCAAGTGCTCCGCGCCGTACGCGTCGACGACCCTGAGGCCCTCCTCGACGCCGTCGACCAGGACGATCGCGGACTGCCGGCCCCTCAGGGCCGGAACGATCCGGTCGTCGATGTGCCTGGTGGCCGCGACCTGCGGCTCCAGTTCCTTCTCGACCGCGTCCGCCAGTTCCGCCGAGTCGGTGACCAGCACCGCCGCCGCGAGCGGGTCGTGCTCGGCCTGGCTGATCAGGTCGGCGGCGACGTGCACCGGGTCGGCGGTGGCGTCCGCGAGGACCGCGATCTCGGTCGGGCCGGCCTCCGCGTCGATGCCGATCTTGCCGGTGAAGTAGCGCTTGGCGGCGGCCACCCAGATGTTGCCGGGGCCGGTGACCATGTTGGCGGGCGGGCAGGACTCGGTGCCGTACGCGAACATCGCCACGGCGGTGGCGCCACCGGCCGCGTACACCTCGTCGACGCCGAGCAGGGCGCAGGCGGCGAGGATCGTCGGGTGCGGCAGACCGCCGAACTCGGCCTGCGGCGGGGAGGCGAGCGCGATGGACTCGACGCCGGCCTCCTGCGCGGGCACCACGTTCATGACCACGGAGGACGGGTAGACCGACCGGCCGCCGGGCGCGTACAGCCCGACGCGCTCCACGGGCACCCACTTCTCGGTCACGGACCCGCCCGGCACGACCTGGGTCGTGTGGGTCGTACGGCGCTGCTCGCGGTGGACGAGACGGGCGCGCCGGATGGACTCCTCCAAGGCCGCGCGCACGGCCGGGTCGAGCTCGGCCAGCGCCTTGGCCAGGGCCTCGGCCGGGACCCGCACCTGTTCCAGCGTGACCCCGTCGAACTTCTCGGCGAAGTCGATCAGCGCCGCGTCGCCCCGATGATGCACGGCCTCGCAGATCGGGCGCACCTTCTCCAGGGCGGCCTGGACGTCGAAGTCGGCTCGGGGCAGCAGGTCGCGCAGGGCGGGGCCCTCGGGAAGGGCGTCGCCGCGCAGATCGATTCGGGCCATAGAGAAATGTTGGGGCACGGAATCAATTCTCTCAGACGGCACTCGGGGCCCGTCCGCGCGTATCAATGGCTGATACAGAACGCGGGCCGACGGCCGGTACATAGCCTGGCCTGAACCCGGAAGATCACCTTCACGTTGTGTGTTCGGGATCTCACGCACCGGGCATCACCGGTTGTACCGACCATGACTCACGAATGGCTGAGGAGGAAGGAAGAGCCGTGACCGAGGGGGACGGCGTCCGGGACGGGGATCTGCCGGACGATCTGACCGCGGCCGAGGCCGGTATGTGGCAGGCGTTCCGCAACGGCAGTGTCTACGACCTGAGCAGCGGCGACGTGCACGTGGACGATCCGCACGGCGGCCACCCGTGGGGACCGGAGCGGACGGTGCGGGCGCGGATCGTCTGCTGGCTGCTGCTCGACGGGCCGCCGGCGCTCGACGGCCGGGTGTCCTCGCTGAAGCTGGCCGGCATCCGGATCACGGGCACCCTGGACCTGGCGGGCGGCACGGTCAAGCCGTACGTGGAGCTGCGCGGCTGCCGGTTCGACGAGGAGATACTGCTGCCGGAGGCGTACTTCACGACCGTGCGGTTCGTGGACTGCGCGGCGCCGCGCCTTGAGGCGGCCCGGGTGCACACGGAGGGTGACCTGCATCTGCCGCGCTGCCGTTTCCTCGGCGGGGTCCGGCTGACCGACGCCCACATCGGCACCGACCTGCTGCTGAACCAGGCGGTGGTGTACCGGGACCACAGCGGGCGCTCGATCGCGGCGGACGGCGTGACCGTCGGCCAGGACCTGCAGGCGGAGCTCCTGGAGACGCACGGGGAGGTGAGCCTGCGCAGCGCCAAGGTGGGCGTGTCGCTGAGCCTGCGCGGGGCGCGGCTGCGCAATCCCGACGGGCGGTTCGCACTGAACGCACCCCAGCTGACCGTCGGCCGGACCCTCTACCTGACCCCGGCCGGGGTGGGCGGCCCCTGGCTCAGCGGGACGACCCCGGCGCGCGGGACGCGGATCCAGCGCTTCGAGTGCCAGGGCGGGATCCGGCTGGACGACGGGCGGTTCGGGGACGCGGTCGACCTGGAGCGGGCGCGGTTCGTCCTCACGGACGACCAGAACCTGTCGCTGCGCCGGGTACAGACGCCGGAGCTGCGGTTCCTCGGCGAGGAGCCGCAGCGCGGCGGGGTGCTGCTGTCGGGCGCCCGGACCACCAACCTGGTCGACCGGGCGGTCAGCTGGCCGGGGCCGGGGCGGCTGCACATGGGCGGGTTCGTCTACGAGAACCTGGTCCCGCAGGGCCCGTTCCCGCTGACCCGGCGCCTGGAGTGGGTGGCGGCGGCGACCGCCGAGTACAACCCGGAGCCGTACGAGCGCCTCGCGGCCGTGCTGCGGGCCGCCGGCGAGGACGAGGACGCGCGCGAGGTGCTGCTCGCCAAGCAGCGGCGGCGCCGCGAGACGCTGCCGCTGGCCGCCAAGCTCTGGGGGTACGCGCAGGACCTGACGGTGGCCTACGGTTACCGGCCGGGCCGGGCGGCGGTGTGGATGGCGGTGCTGTGGGCGGCGGGCACGCTCGCGTTCACGCACGCCCCGCATCCTCCGATGAACTCCGGTGGTCACCCGGACTGGGATCCGGCGCTGTTCGTCCTGGACCTGCTGCTGCCGGTGATCGACCTGGGCCAGGCCGGCCAGTGGCGGCTCACCGGCGGCTGGCAGTGGGCGGCGGCGGCGATGATCCTGCTGGGCTGGATCCTGGCGACGACGGTGGCGGCCGGGGCGACGAGGCTGCTGCGGCGGAGCTGACCTCCGGGGCCGCTGCGGCGGGTGCGCAGCCGAACGGTGCCGCCGGGGCGGCTGAGCGGTGCGGCTGATGCGGCTGATGCGGCTGAGCGGTGCCCTGACAGGTATCGCACAGATGAGCAACAGTCACTTTTTACTCGCCCTTGACCGTTGAGCGTACAACTTTCGTGGAGTTGGCCATACCGTATGGCGCTGCCCCGACCTGCGGACATTCAATGGTCGACGCCATGGCTTCGCTGCGCGCGCTCTTCCGTTCCCCGCGGAGGGCAACGACCGCCCCGCCTCTCACCGCCGGAGGGCCCCCGGCCGACGACGAGGTGTTCCTCGACGCGCCCGACGAACGGCTCGCTCCGGTGCTGGTCGCGGCCGGCCGGGGCGAGTACGCGCCCGCCGCGGGTCTGCTGGCCGGCACCCGGAACGTGGCCGAGTGGGAGGAACGGGACCGGTACGCGCACCGGCTCGCCCTCTTCGCCCGCTCCCGCGCCGAGTGGCTCGACCAGTGGGCCATGGCCGCCCCGCACGACCCGGACCTGCTGCTGGTCCAGGCCCAGCTCGCGGTGGACCACGCCTGGGACTCCCCCGCCCGCGCGGAACTCCTGCGCCCGCTCAGCCCCCTGATCACGGCGGCCGCGCGCGGCGACGGCCGGGACCCGGTGCCGTGGCGGATCGCGCTCGACCACGCCCGGGGGACGAACGCCGGTCACAAGTACTTCGAGGAGCTGTGGGAGGCGGCGGTCCGCCGCGCCCCGCACCACTACGGCTGCCATGTGGCGGCGCTGCGCTATCTGGGCACGTACTGGCACGGCTCGCACCGCGAGTGCTTCGACTTCGCCGACCTGGCCGCGCAGGACGCGCCGCCGGACTCGCTCGTCCAGGCCCTGCCGGTCCGCGCGGCCTTCGCCTACCTCACCGACGGCTGCGGCCCGGGGGTGCCGCGGGCCCGTCTGGACGCGGCGGCCGACCGGGCGATCGCCTTGTCCGCGCGGTTCCCGGCGGCCGATCCCTGGCCCGCCGAGGTCCGCAACACGTTGATGTACCTGCTGGTCCGCCTGGAACGCTGGGAGGCCGCCCGCACCCAGCTGCGGCTGATCGGCCCGTACGTCACGTCCTTCCCCTGGGGCCGGCTCTCCGACGACCCGCTGGGCCATTTCGTACGCCTGCGCGACCACCTGCTGGCCGGTACTAAACCGCCGCCCGAGGCCGCGTCGATCCCCTCGCCGAGGACCGCGGGACGCCCACGGACCGGGCACGGCGGACATGTTCTCACCGATGACCACTAGGCTGGGGCGCCGTGACCACCGTCCGTCTCCCCCTCTTCCCACTGAACTCGGTGCTGTTCCCGGGGCTGGTGCTGCCGCTGAACGTCTTCGAGGAGCGCTATCGCGCCATGATGCGCGACCTGCTCAAGACGCCCGAGGAAGAACCGCGCCGGTTCGCCGTCGTGGCGATCCGCGACGGCCACGAGGTGGCACCGAGCGCGCCGGGCATGCCGGACCCGACCGCCCAGCCCGAGAAGGGCCCGGCGGCCGGCTTCGGACCCGAGCCTCTCAAGTCCTTCCACCGGGTGGGCTGTGTGGCGGACGCGGCGACGATCCGGGAGCGGGCGAACGGCACGTTCGAGGTGCTGGCGACCGGGACGAACCGGGTGCGGCTGCTCTCCGTCGACGCGTCGGGACCGTTCCTGACGGCGGAACTGGAGGAGCTGCCGGAGGAACAGGGCGACGAGGCGGGCGCGCTGGCCGAGGGGGTCCTGCGGGCCTTCCGCCAGTACCAGAAGCGCCTGGCGGGCGCGCGTGAACGTTCACTGTCCACCGGCGTCGACCTCCCGGACGAACCGTCCGTCGTCTCCTACCTGGTCGCGGCCGCGATGATGCACGACACCCCCACCAAGCAGCGCCTGCTCCAGGCGCCCGACACGGCGTCCCGCCTCCGCGACGAGCTGAAACTCCTTCGCGCCGAGACCGCGATCATCCGTAACCTGCCGTCACTGCCCGCCGCGGAGCTGACGCGGGCGCCGACGAGTCTGAACTGAGCCGGGGTTTTCCTGACATGCCGAAGAAGCCGAAGAAGCAGCAGTCCGGGGGCGGCGGCACCCCGGCGACGGTGGCCCTGACCACGGCGGGGGTGGCCTTCACGGTCCACTCCTACGACCACGACCCCGCGCATCCGTCCTACGGAGAGGAGGCCGCGGAGGCGATGGGCGTGTCCCCGGACCGCGTCTTCAAGACCCTGGTCGCGGACGTGGACGGGGCGCTCACCGTGGCGGTGGTCCCGGTGGCCGGGAGCCTTGACCTCAAGGCCCTGGCGACGGCGGTCGGCGGCAAGCGCGCGGCGATGGCCGACCCGGCCCTGGCCGAGCGCACGACGGGCTACGTCCGCGGCGGCATCTCCCCGCTCGGCCAGCGCAGGACACTCCCCACGGTCCTGGACGCGTCGGCATCGGCCCACCTCACGATCTGCGTCTCGGCGGGCCGCCGCGGCCTGGAGGTCGAACTCGCCCCGGCCGACCTGGCCACCCTCACGAACGCCACCCTGGCCCCCATCGGGCGTGCCTGACCTCTCGACGAAAGACATGTCGAAGAGGACACGGAAAAGGAAGTGCCGCCCGAAGAAGGCCCGCTCGAACCACGGTCGCCGTCCGGCACAGGCACTCCCCAGCGGCACAGCCGCCCTACCGCCCACCAGCCGCACAGCTCCCCCCACCCCTGCCGACGCGCTCCGCAGCCGCCCGAGGTGACAGCCCGGCCGCGGGCCGTCGTGAGCTGGTCGCGCAGTTCCCCGCGCCCCTGACTCCTCTGCCGCCGCCCGAGATGACAGCCCGGCCGCAGACCGTCACGGGAGCTTCTCGCACACCTCCCCACACCCCAGCCCACGCGCTCCACGGCCGCCCGAGGTGACAGCCCGGCCGCGGGCCGTCGTGAGCTGGTCGCGCAGTTCCCCGCGCCCCTGACTCCTCTGCCGCCACCCGAGATGACAGCCCGCCCGCAGGCCGTCACGGGAGCTTCTCGCACACCTCCCCACACCCCAGCCGACGCGCTCCACGGCCGCCCGAGGCGACAGCCCGGCCGCGGGCCGTCGTCGGCTGGTCGCGCAGTTCCCCGCGCCCCTGACTCCTCTGCCGCCGCCCCCAATCACCAGTCACCGAACGCGGCCTGCATCCCCCACACTCCAGCCCGTCCGGCGCGGGAGGACGACGGCCGGTCCGCACCCCCCACCAGCCCGTCCGGCGTTTGAGGACGCGGGCCGGTCCGCACCCCCCACTACCAGCCCGTCCGGCGTTTGAGGACGAGGGCCGGTCCGCACCCCCCCCACTACCAGCCCGTCCGGCGTTTGAGGACGAGGCCGTTCAGGCCGATGCGGGGGTTCGGGGGCGGCAGCCCCCGGAGCGGGCGGTCGAAGGGGGCGCGCCCCCTGGAGGACGGGACGGGTAGGGGCGGCGGGGGCGAGAAAAACTACGCCGGTGGAGCGGCGTACGGTCCGTCCTCGTACGGCGGCTCCGGGTCCCGCGGACCGAACAGCGCCGTCAACCCCAGATGCACCACCAACGCCGCCAACGACCACGCCAGCAACGCCCCCTTCGCCCCGAGCTTCAGCGGCGCCGAGAACGTCACCCCCTTCCCCACGGCCTTCGCATGGGCGATCACATCCTGCTCCGGCCCCAGCCACACCCCCAGCCGCCAGGCCAGGAACGACGCGAGCAGCCCCCCGACCCCCAGCGCCACCACCAGCGGCACACCCCCACGCCGCCGCCACAGAAACACCGCGACCGCGCTCACCGCCCCGAAGGCCAGCGCGAGCAGGGTGAACGTCCCGTCCACCCCCGCCGCCTGCTCTCCCTCGCTGTCCTTGAGGTAGACCGCCCAGCTCGTGTCGGACTGGTCCCCCACCAGCGGCACATGCGGCGCCAGCCACAGCCACAGCAGCCCGAGCAGCACCCCGCTCACCGCCACCGCGACGGCGATCACCGCGGCCTCCCGCAGTTCGGTCTTCATCCCGGGACCGTCCTGTCCGTACTCGCCGTACTCGCCGTGCTGGCCGTACTCGCCGTGCTGGCCGTATTCTCCCGCGGCCTCCCCGGCAGGCGGCGATGCCTGCCGGGCCTGGTGCGAGGGCTGGTCGTGCGGCGGCGGAGGCGGCGTCAACGGTGCGGTCACGATGCCATCGTGCCAGGTCGGCCTGTGGGGCGCGTCACCGGACGGCTGCCCTGCGGTACGCCCACGTGGCGGCGGCCAGCGAGACGACCCCCACCCCCGCACACACGCCCAGGTCAGCGAGGACGACGGCCCAGTCGGGCCGCGCCCCGAAGGTGCGGGCGTAGGCCTCGACGCCGTACGTGGAAGGCAGCAGGTCGCGGGCGAGCTGGATGAACCCCGGCATCCGGTCCGGCGGCAGCACCCCGAGCAGCAGCGCCGCCGACATGCCCAGCTGCCCGAGCAGCGTGGCGAGTTCGGGGCGCGGTGCGAGCAGTCCGCAGGCCGCGCCGAGCCCCGCCAGGGCTGCCCCCGCGAGCGGGATCACGGCGAGGAGGATCCACAGGTTCCCGAGCGGCAGCCCGAAGAGCACGCACCCGAAGACGGCCGTCACCAGCGTCCCGGGCACGGTGAAGGACGCGTACGCCGCGGCCGCCCCGAGCACCACCGAGGCCGGCGGCACGGGCAGCGTGGCGTAATGGTCGAGCCCGCCGCTCGCCCGCAGCTGTCCGAAGTACTGCGCCAGCAGGTTCAGCGCCACGAAGGCCACCACGACCACCGCGGAGCCCGCCACCACGGACTCGGCCTCGCCCCGCGAGTCCACCACCCCGCGCATCATGACCATGATGCCGACGGACTGGAAGGTCGCGACGAACAGCAGCGGGATCCGGGCCACCCGGGCCCGGGACAGCTGCGCCCGGTAGACGGCCAGCAGCGCCGGCCACAGCCGTGCGCGCGGGCCCAGCTCGGCCGCCGGGGCGCCCGGCGCCGTCTCCTGCACGGCCTGGGCACCGCCCGGCAGAACCTCCGCGGGTACGACACTCACGTCGCTCTGCTCCCTTTCCGTGCGGCACCTGCGGCCCGTACCGCCGCCGCGTCTTTCCGTACGCGCCCGGCCGCCGCCCCGTTCACCCTCATGCCTTCACCAGCCCCTGCCGTGCGGCGCCGCCCAGCGCCAGGTAGACGTCCTCCAGGCTGGGCGTGGCGAGGGTGAAGTCGTCGAGGGCGCCGAACGCGGCCCCGCCGGTCACCGTGGCGACGACGGCACGCGCCTCCTCGGGCGCGAGCCGCAGCGTCCAGCGCCGGCCGGACTCGACGGCGCGCTCCCGCAGGACGGCCACCTCGGGCACGTCCAGCGGGGCCTCCTCACGCCACACCAGCTCGACCCGCACCTCGCCGGCGACCCGTTCCTTGAGCCGGGCCGGGGTGTCGCAGGCGATGACCCGGCCCTGGTCGATGACGGCGACCCGGTCGAGGACCGTCTCGGCCTCGATGACGTTGTGGGTGACCAGCACCACGGTGGCCCCTCGCTCGGCCCGCCGCCGGTCCACGGCGGCCCACACGGCCCGCCTGGCGACCGGGTCCATGCCGGTCGTCGGCTCGTCGAGCACCAGCAGCGGCCGCTCCCCGACCAGCGCGGCGGCGAAGCAGGCGAGCCGCCGCTGTCCCCCGGAGAGCTTCTTGAGCGCCCGCCCGGCGATCGGCGTCAGGCCCAGTTCCTCCAGCACGGCGTCGCGCTCGCTCCGGGCCTGCCGTACGTCCAGTCCGCGCAGCCGCCCGGTGGTCTCGGCGGCGAGGGACACGGTCAGCTCGTCGAGGGCGCTGGACTCCTGCCCGAGGTAGGCGAGGAGCCGCGCTGCCCGCTCCGGGTGCCGCACGATGTCGTGTCCGAGGATCTCGACACTGCCCGTGTCGGGCCGCAGCAGCCCGGTGAGCTGCCGTACGAGCGTCGACTTGCCGGCCCCGTTCGGCCCGAGCAGCCCGAAGATCTCCCCGCGCCGGACAGCGAGCTCCACCCCGTCGGTGGCCCGCACCGCGGGCACGGCGGGGGCGCCACGCCGTCCTTTGACCGCGGCGTAGGTCTTGGTCAGCCCACGCACCGCGCACACGACATCACTCTGCCGCCGAAGTGCCCGACCCACGCCCGTACTCACAAGGAACGAGCCTACGGGGTCACCCCGGTTTACTCGCCTTTGGGGCGCCTCGGCATGACGACCCCGTGGCGGCAGCGCACCCCCATGGGGCGCGGGGCCGCGTCACCTGTGCGGCTCCGCCGCGTGGGCGCGAACAGCCCCCACCGGCCCGCAGCCGCCGACGCCCCGCCTGGCCCCGCACCGTCCGCTACTCCCCCGCCGACGCGTGCTCCCCGGCCCCCGCCGGAACATCGAACTCTCTCCAGAACCCCGCCCGAATGGCGTACCGGTCATGCTCGTCGATCTGGTCGTCCTTGTGCGCCAGCAACCCGAAGCGCGCCGCGTACCGCAACAGCTCCCCGTCGATCCGGTGCGGAATCCGCGGGTACATCCCCGACAGCTTCTGCAGATGGCTCTGGTCCCCGAGCCGCGACATCCACCGCCGTGCGAACACCTGCCCGACCTCGTACGGATCCCCGCCGACGGTCGTGATGTCCTCCTCCCGGTCGGCCCACCGCTGCTCCGCGGTGGTCAGCTGCGCCAGTGTCGGCATGGAGGCCGCCTCCGCCGACTCCACCGCGCCCCCCGGCCGGTCCACCCACCCCTTGTCGGAGGACCACCGCAGCGTGGCCGTCGTCGCCGGATGCTGGACCGACTGCGTCCCCGGCGCCCGCAGCGCGGCGAGATCCTTGGGCGTCGGCACCCCCTTCGGCGTCGGCATCCGCTCCGCCGCCCCGTTCTCCGCCGCCCTCGCCGCGGGTGCCCGGTCGGTGTCCTCGGTCCCCGCCTCCGCCGCGGCCGCCAGCGACGACTCCGGCAGCGGCGCCGAGAGGATCGCGGCGATCTCCGGCCGCGGCACCGGCTGCGGCGCACAGACCCCGGTCAGCTCCTTGGCCCGTACCGCCTGGGTGATCCACGCCCGGTCCAGCACCCGCCGCTCGTCGGCCTCGGCGACCAGGTCCTCGGACTGGTTGTAGTCCCCGTCGGCGGCCTGTACGGCCCACAGGTGTACGGCGACCCCGTGCTCCTTGGCGGCCATCATGCCCGGCAGCAGGTCCCCGTCGCCGGTCACCAGCACGACGTCGGAGCAGGCGCGGTTGCGGGCCAGCTCGGTCAGCTCGGCGTGCATGGCCGCGTCCACGCCCTTCTGCGCCCAGCGTCCGTCGCTGCGGGTCAGCGCGCCGAGCCGGACGGTCACCCGGGGCATCACGCGCAGCCGACGGTGTTCCGGCTGGGGGACACGGTCGGGGGCGCCGTCGAACCAGTAGATGCGCAGCAGTGGACGCTCGGTGTCGGACTCCGCGCGGTCGCGCAACGCCTGGATCAGCGCGGCGTGGTCGACGGTGATCCGGGATCGGGAGGGCTCACCGGCGAGGAGACTGGCGGCGGCACCCAGCAGATACCCGGCGTCCACCAGGACAATGCAGCGGTCCACGCGACTCACCCTCTTTCCGGGAGGTTTGCTTTCGGGGCTTCCTTCGAGTCTGCCCGACCACGCGGGGGTTAACGGCCCGAACTCGATCTTCGGCGTGGCGTTTCGGGACCTCGTCCTCCGACAAGCCCTGTTACAGACGGTAATTATCCGAAATGCGTCTGTTGTCAGCCTATGTGAATCTGAATTCGGCCCCTAGATCCCCCACAGGAGGCAGATCACCATGGCCAAGAACAAGAACCGCAAGGGTGGCTCCCAGAACCGCGCCCCGCAGGCCGAGCAGACCCACGAGCACGGGCAGCGCACGTCGAACGAGCCCCAGGACTCGCCGGTGTCGCACATCCAGGGCAGCCCCGCCGATGTTGCTCGTAAGAAGCAAAAGAGCTTCGGCCACAACTGAGCGGACCGACCAGGTCCCACCCGGCTGTCGAAGCCCAGCCATGCAGGAGGGGCGCACCCGTTGCGGGTGCGCCCCTTCCGCGCGGGTACGGACCGGAAGCCCTATCCGGCCAGGCAGGACGGGCCGAGCAGCACCTTGAGGTCGCCGAACAGCGCCGGGTCCGGCTTCACCCGGTGCCGGTCGAGCCGCAGCACGGTGGTCTTGGTCGGGCCCTGCAGCTTGATCCGGACCTCGCTGTCGCCCTTGTGGTGGCTGAGGATCTCGCCGAGGCGGCTGACCATCGGCGGGGTGACCCTGGTGGCCGGGATGGTGAGGATCACGGGCGCGTTGGTGCCGGCGTTCGAGAGGTCCGGGACGGCCAGCTCCATGGCGACGAGCCGCGGCACGTCCTCGCGCTTGTCGAGGCGGCCCTTGACGAACACGACCGCGTCCTCGACGAGTTGGGTCGAGATCAGCTGGTAGGTCGCCGGGAAGAACATGCACTCGATGGAACCGGCCAGGTCTTCGACGGTGGCGATCGCCCAGGCGTTGCCCTGCTTGGTCATCTTGCGCTGCAGGCCCGAGATGATGCCGCCGATGGTGACCACCGCGCCGTCCGCGTGCTCACCGCCGGTCAGCTGGGCGATGCCCGCGTCCGCCTTGTCGGAGAGCACGTGTTCCAGGCCGAAGAGCGGGTGGTCGGAGACGTACAGACCGAGCATCTCCCGCTCCTGGGCGAGCAGATAGGTCTTGTCCCACTCCTCGTCGGTGAACTGCACGTCGAGTCCGAAGCCGGGCTCGCTGGTCTCCTCCTCGCCCATCCCGCCGAACAGGTCGAACTGGCCCTCGGCCTCCTTGCGTTTGACCGCGACCACGTTGTCGATCATCGGTTCGTACTGGGCGGTGAGCCCCTTGCGGGTGTGCCCGAGGGTGTCGAACGCGCCCGCCTTGATCAGCGACTCCGTGGTGCGCTTGTTGCACGCGACGGCCTCGACCTTGTCGAGGTAGTCGGGGAAGGAGGCGTACTTGCCCTTGGCCTTGCGGCTCTTGATGATCGACTCGACCACGTTCGTACCGACGTTGCGCACGGCCTCCAGGCCGAACAGGATCACGTCGTCGCCCTGCGCGGCGAAGTTGTGCACCGACTCGTTGACGTTCGGCGGGAGCACCTTGATGCCCATGCGGCGGCATTCGTTGAGGTAGATCGCCGACTTGTCCTTGTCGTCCTTGACGGAGGTCAGCAGCGCGGCCATGTACTCGGCCGGGTAGTTCGCCTTGAGGTAGGCGGTCCAGTAGGAGACCAGGCCGTACGCGGCGGAGTGCGCCTTGTTGAACGCGTAGCCGGCGAACGGGACCAGGACGTCCCACAGGGCCTGGATCGCCTCGTCGCTGTAGTTGTTCTTCTTGGCGCCGGCCTGGAAGATGGTGAAGTTCTTGGCCAGTTCGTCGGGCTTCTTCTTGCCCATCACGCGGCGCAGGATGTCGGCCTCGCCGAGCGAGTAGCCGGCGATGATCTGGGCGGCCTTCTGCACCTGCTCCTGATAGACGATCAGGCCGTAGGTGACCGCGAGGACCTCTTCGAGGGGCTCCTCCAGCTCCTTGTGGATCGGGGTGATCTCCTGGAGCTTGTTCTTGCGGAGCGCGTAGTTGGTGTGCGAGTCCATGCCCATCGGGCCCGGACGGTAGAGCGCCGACACGGCGGAGATGTCTTCGAAGTTGTCGGGCTTCATCAGGCGCAGCAGGGAGCGCATGGGGCCGCCGTCGAACTGGAAGACGCCCAGGGTGTCACCGCGCTGGAGCAGTTCGAAGGTCGTCGGGTCGTCCAGCGGCAGCGACAGCAGGTCGATGTCGACGCCCTTGTTGGACTTCACCATCTTGACGGCGTCGTCCATGATCGTCAGGTTGCGCAGGCCCAGGAAGTCCATCTTCAGCAGGCCGAGCGACTCACAGCTCGGATAGTCCCACTGCGTGATGGTCACGCCGTCGGTGTGCCGCACCCACACCGGGACGTGCTCGGTGATGGTCTCGCTGGACATGATCACGCCGGCGGCGTGCACACCCATCTGCCGGACCAGTCCCTCGACGCCCTTGGCGGTGTCGATGACCTTCTTCACGTCCGGTTCGTTCTCGTACATCCCCCGGACCTCGCCCGCCTCGTTGTAGCGGGGGTGCGCGGGGTTGGTGATGCCGTCCAGGTCGATGCCCTTGCCGAGGACGTCGGCGGGCATGGCCTTGGTGATGCGGTCGCCCATCGCGTACGGGTAGCCGAGGACGCGCGCGGAGTCCTTGATCGCGTTCTTGGCCTTGATCTTGCCGTAGGTGCCGATCATGGCGACCTTGTCGGCGCCGTACTTCTCGGTCACGTACCTGATCACCTCGACGCGCCGGCGCTCGTCGAAGTCGATGTCGACGTCGGGCATGGAGACGCGCTCGGGGTTGAGGAACCGCTCGAAGATCAGGCCGTGCGGGATCGGGTCGAGGTCGGTGATGCCCATGGCGTAGGCGACGATCGAGCCGGCCGCGGAGCCTCGGCCGGGGCCGACCGCGATGCCGTTGTTCTTGGCCCACATGATGAAGTCGGCGACCACGAGGAAGTAGCCCGGGAACCCCATCTGGATGATGACGTCCATCTCGTACTCGACCTGCTTCTGCCGGTCCTCGGGGACACCGCCGGGGAAGCGGCGGTCCATGCCCCGGCGGACCTCCTCCTTGAACCAGGTGACCTCGGTGTAGCCCTCGGGGATGTCGAACTTCGGCATGAGGTTCCTGGCCTCGAACATGCCGGTGGTGTCGACCATCTCGGCGACCAGGAGCGTGTTGGCGCAGCCCTCCTGCCAGGCGTCGGAGGAGTCGATGGCGTACATCTCGTCCGTGGACTTCAGGTAGTAGCCGGTGCCGTCGAACTTGAAGCGGTCCGGGTCGGAGAGGTTCTTGCCGGTCTGGATGCACAGCAGGGCGTCGTGGGCGGTCGCCTCGTGCGCGTACGTGTAGTGCGAGTCGTTCGTCACCAGCGGCGGGATGCCGAGTTTCTTCCCGATGTCCAGCAGGCCCTCGCGGACCCGGTGCTCGATCTCGATGCCGTGGTCCATCAGCTCCAGGAAGTAGCGGTCCTTGCCGAAGATGTCCTGGTAGTCGGCGGCGGCCTTGAGGGCCTCGTCGTACTGGCCGAGGCGCAGCCGGGTCTGGAGCTCGCCGGAGGGGCAGCCGGTGGAGGCGACGATCCCCTCGGACCACTGGGCGATGGTCTCCTTGTCCATCCGGGGCCACTTCTGCAGCCAGCCCTCGGCGTACGCGTCCGAGGAGAGCCGGAAGAGGTTGTGCAGGCCCGTGCTGTTCACGGCCCACATCGTCTTGTGGGTGTAACCGCCGGAACCTGAGACGTCGTCCCGCTTCTGGTGCGGCTGGCCCCACTGGATCTTGCGCTTGTTGCGCCGGGACTCGGGGGCGACGTACGCCTCGATCCCGATGATCGGGGTGACCCCGGCCTTCTTCGCGGAGTGGAAGAAGTCGTACGCCCCGTGCAGGTTGCCGTGGTCGGACATGGCGATGTGGGTCATGCCCATCTCGTTGCAGGCGTTGAACATGTCCTTGAGCCGCGCGGCACCGTCCAGCAGCGAGTACTGGGTGTGGACGTGCAGGTGCGTGAAAGGCGGCTTTGACACGGTTTCGGCCTCCAAGGGAAACAGGCGTCGACGATCTTCCGACCGGCTGCGGACAGTCTGGTGGAACAGCGGAATCCTATGCCTCGGCACTGACACCCGGCGGGCTCCCCCGCGTACCTTCGTCCGAGAAAGCGGGCACTCCCGGGGACCTTCGCACGTTGGTCCGGCGAGAGATCCGTGCCACATGTCAAGCATCACCCGTACCAGGAGGCACCCAGCGATGTCGGTCCCCCAGCTCAACGGCGAGCAGCGCGGCGAGGAGATCCTCGCCGTCTTCGACACCGCCTTCGGCGAGCTCCTGGCCGCCGACCCGGCCGCGTTCCGCGTGAAGTTCCGGAAGATGGCGGCCTCGGCCTTCGCCTTCTACCGGGGCACGGCCGCGCTCTTCTACCACGACCTGGACGCGGAGACCGCGGGGGGCGGCGGCCGGATATACACCGGGCCGTACCTGGACGAGCGCACCTCGCGCGTGTGGATCCACGGCGACCTGCACGCGGAGAACTTCGGCACCTACATGGACTCCAACGGCCGCCTGGTCTTCAACGTCAACGACTTCGACGAGGCCTACGTCGGGCCGTTCACCTGGGACCTGAAGCGCTTCGCCGCCTCCATCGCGCTGATCGGGTACGCGAAGGCGCTCAGCGACGGGCAGATCACCGAGCTGGTCGAGGTGTACGCGGACGCCTACCGCGAGCGCATCCACGCGCTGGCGACGGGCGCGAAGAGCGACGAGGTGCCGCCGTTCACCCTGGACACCGCCGAGGGCCCGCTGCTCGGCGCGCTGCGCACGGCCCGCTCGCTGACCCGTTTCGAGCTGCTGGACTCGATGACGGAGATCCGCGACTGGGAGCGCCGGTTCGCCGCCGGCGGCGGCTCCATCGAGCTGGACGCCGCCACCCGCTACAAGGTGCTCGCGGCCTTCGACGGCTACCTGGAGACGCTCCCCGAGTCGTCCCTGTCCCGTCCGGACTCCTACCGCGTGAAGGACGTCGTGGGCCGCCGCGGGATCGGCATCGGCTCGGCCGGCCTGCCCTCGTACAACATCCTCCTGGAGGGCGCCACCGACGCCCTGGAGAACGACGTGGTGATCTACATCAAGCAGGCCCAGACACCGGCCGTCTCCCGGCACGTCACGGACCCGGCGATCCGGGACTACTTCCAGCACGAGGGCCACCGCACGGTGATCTCGCAGCGCGCCCTGCAGGCGCACGCCGACCCGTGGCTGGGCTGGACCGAGCTGGACGGCGCGGGGCAGCTGGTCGCCGAGGTCTCGCCGTACGCGGTGGACCTGGACTGGGGCGACATCGACGACCCGGAGGAGATCGCGGCGGTCGTCGCCGACCTCGGCCGGGCCACGGCGTCCATGCACTCGGCGGCCGACGACACCTCCGGCGAGTCCCTGGTGCCGTTCTCCACCGAGCGGGCCATCGACGCGGCGATCGCCGCCGACGAGGACGGCTTCGCGAGCCTGCTCACCGACTTCGCGCACAGCTACGGCGCACGCGCGCGTGCCGACCACCAGATCTTCGTCGACCTGTTCCGCAACGGCCGCATTCCAGGGCTGTAACCTTCGCCGATTTCTCAGGACCTTTTAGGGGTCCCCTACATGAGTACGTGACAGACTCTCCACCGCTATGGACATATCCGGGACCCAGCTCAGAGCCGTGCGCGCGGCGCTGTTCACGGCCTTCGTCGTGACGCTCAGCACCGCGTCGCACGTGCTGCTGTCCCGGGCCCCGCTGCCGTTCACGACGGTGGCCGCGGTCGCCGCCGGCGTGTTCGTCACGGCGTACGCGCTGGCGGGCCGCGAACGCGGCTTCGGGCGGATCGCGGCCTTGTTGATCCCCCTGGAGCTGGCCGCCGACACGGTCTTCACCACCGGACAGCACGCCTGCTACGGGCGGGCGGGCGGCCCCATCGCCGGCCCGCTGCGGGCGGTCGGCTTCGACGTGCTCTGCCACGGCGGCACGGTCGGCACCCCGCTGGCCCGCATGGCCGGCGGCTCCCGCGCCACCGCGGTCCTCGCGCAGGCCGACCCGGCCGCCGCCTGGCTGCTGCTCGCCGTGCACGTCGGCGTCGGGCTGCTCGCCGCCGCCTGGCTGCGCCGCGGCGAGCGCGCCCTGACCCAGTTGCTGCGCGCCGTCGCCGCCACCACCTTCCGCCCGCTGCTCCTCGCGGTCGCGGCGGGCACGGTCCGGCCGGCTCCGGTGCCACGGCTGCCGCGCCCGGCGCCCCGCCCGGCCGCCACCCGCGACCTGCTCCTCGTGCACTCCCTGGGACGGCGCGGACCGCCGTGCTCCGGGGCGCTCGCCCTGCCCTTCGTCTGAGCGCCCCTTCCTCCCGAGCACGCCCGTCGTCCGAGCACGACGAGTCCCCCACACGTATCCCGCGTACGACATGTGCGCGTCCCCTATGGAGATCACCAACATGAGCAAGCGGAACAGCGCAGCTGCCAAGAACGCGGCCCGGGAGCGGCTGCGCGCCGAGCGCGAGAAGCAGGCCAAGCGCGCCAAGGTCAGGCGGCAGGTCATCGTGGCCTGCTCGGTCGTGGCCGTGCTGGCCGCGGCGGGCGGCATAGGCTACGCCGTCGTCCAGGCCAACAAGCCCAGCTACTGGGAGTCGGAGAAGGACGCCAAGGTCGTCGCCCCGGCCAACACGACGGGTACCGACGGCACCACGGTCGTCATCGGCAAGTCCACCGCCGCGAAGACCCTGAAGGTCTACGAGGACCCGCGCTGCCCGATCTGCGCCCAGTTCGAGCAGACCGTCGGTGCGACGGTGAAGAAGGACATCGACGACGGCAAGTTCAAGATCCAGTACATCGGTGGCACGTTCCTCGACGGCGACGCGCTCGGCAAGGGCACGATCGGCTCCCGCGGCGAGGGCTCCAAGAACGCGATGAGCGCCATGGGCGCGGCGCTGAACGTCAGCGACGAGGCGTTCCTGGAGTACAAGACCGCGCTGTACTCGAAGAAGTGGCACCCGGACGAGTCGACCGACAAGTTCAAGAACGACAGTTACCTCATCCAGGTCGCCGACACCGTCCCGGCCCTGAAGAACAACAAGTCCTTCCAGGCCGACGTGAAGTCCGGCAAGTACGACGCCTGGGCGCTGGCCATGTCGAAGACCTTCGACACCAACAAGGACGGCGTGACGGGCACTCCGAGCTTCGTCATGAACGGCAAGATGCTGACGGCCGACTCCAACGGCAACCCGCCGATGACGGTCGCGGCCTTCAACTCCGTGGTGGACGCGGCCCTCAAGGGCTGACGCCCGACCGGAATCCCCGGCTCCACGTGAAGAGCAGGCGAACTTTCGCTGGTTCGCCTGCTCTTGTTCATACTGGTCAGTAACCTGTGCGGTCGTGACCAGTCGAAACAGATCAACACAGTCTTCCGAGAGCGCGCAGAGCCCCTCTCCCCGCCGCCGCACGGTCGTCAAGGCCGCGGCGGCGACCGCCGGCATTGCCGTCGTCGCAGCCCCCCTGGCCACCGCGCTGCCGGCCCGGGCCGCCTCGGACGCCCCCGCCTTCCTGCACGGCGTCGCCTCCGGCGACCCGCTGCCCGACGGCGTTCTGCTGTGGACGCGGGTGACGCCGACCGCCGACGCCACGCCGGGCTCCGGTGCCGGCCCGGACACCGAGGTCAGCTGGGTCGTCGCCACCGACAAGGCGCTGACGAACATCGTCTCGAAGGGCTCCACCACCGCGACCGCCGCCTCCGACCACACGGTCAAGGCCGACATCCGCGGCCTCGCCCCGGCCACCGACTACTGGTTCCGTTTCTCGGCCGGCCCCACGGACTCCCCGGTGGCACGCACCCGCACCGCGCCCGCGACGGACGCCACCGTCTCCGGCCTGCGCTTCGGCGTGGTCTCCTGCGCGAACTGGGAGGCCGGCTACTTCGCCCCCTACCGCCACCTCGCGGCCCGCGGCGACCTCGACGCCTGGCTGCACCTCGGCGACTACATCTACGAGTACGGCACCGGCGACTACGGCACCCGCGGCACCGTGGTCCGCGAGCACGCGCCCACCCACGAGATCATCACCCTCGCCGACTACCGCACCCGGCACGGCAAGTACAAGACCGACACCGACCTCCAGGCCCTGCACGCCAAGGCGCCGGTCATCGCGATATGGGACGACCACGAGTTCGCCAACGACTCCTGGTCCGGCGGCGCCGAGAACCACACCGAGGGCGCCGAGGGCACCTGGACGGCCCGTCAGGCCGCCGCCAAGCAGGCCTACTTCGAGTGGATGCCGGTCCGCCCGGCCATCACCGGCACCACCTACCGCCGGCTGCGCTTCGGCAAGCTCGCCGACCTCTCCCTGCTCGACCTGCGCTCCTTCCGCTCCCAGCAGGTGTCCACGGGCAGCGGCTCGGTCGACGACCCGGACCGCACCATCACCGGCCGCGCCCAGCTCGACTGGCTGAAGGCAGGACTGAAGGCCTCCGACACCACCTGGCGGCTGGTCGGCAACTCGGTGATGATCTCGCCCTTCGCCATCGGCTCGCTCTCCGCCGACCTCCTCAAGCCGCTCGCCAAGCTGCTCGGCCTGCCCCAGGACGGCCTCGCCCTCAACACCGACCAGTGGGACGGCTACACCGACGACCGCCGCGAGCTGCTGGCTCACCTGCGCTCCAACGCGATCACCAACACGGTGTTCCTCACCGGCGACATCCACATGGCCTGGGCCAACGACGTGCCCGTGGATGCCGGGACCTATCCGCTGTCCGCCTCGGCCGCCACCGAGTTCGTGGTCACCTCGGTGACCTCCGACAACCTCGACGACATCCTCAAGGTCTCCCCCGGCGTCGTCTCCACCGTCGCCGCACCGGTGATCCAGCTGGCCAACCGCCATGTGCACTGGGTCGACACCGACCGGCACGGCTACGGCGTCCTGGACATCACGCCCGCGCGGGCGCAGATGGACTACTACGTCGTCTCCGACAAGACGAAGGCCGACGCCGCCTCGTCCTGGGAGCGGTCGTACCGCACCCGCAGCGGCACCCAGAAGGTCGAGCGCACCTACGACCCGGTGTGACCGCCGTCTACAGCGTGTCGAGGAAGCCGAGCGCCACCCGCCAGGTGGCCTCGGCGGCCTCCGCGTCGTAGTCCGGCAGGCCGGGGTCGGTGTAGAGGTGACCGGCGCCCGGGTACCGGTAGATCTCCACATCGGCGCCGGCCCGGCCCATCTGCAGATACCAGGCGCTCAGCCAGTCGTCCGTCTCGAAGGCGTCGGGCTCGGCCACGTGCAGCTGCACCGGCAGCTCGGCCACCGAGGCGCTGGGCGCGATGTCCGACGTGCCGTGCAGAAGCAGCAGCCCCCGCGCCCGCTCGTCGCCCAGCGCCAGCGTCTGCGCGACCGAGGCGCCCAGCGAGAACCCCGCGTACACCAGCCCGCGCTCCGAGTACGGCGCCGCCGCCAGCACGGCCCGCTTCAGCAGTTCGTCCTTGCCGATCGACTCGTTGAACTCCATGCCCTCCTCGACCGTGTCGAACGTGCGCCCCTCGAACAGGTCCGGCGTCCACACCTCGTGTCCGGCCGCACGCAGCCGGTCCGCGGCCTCGCGCACCGCGGGCCTGAGGCCATAGGTGGAGTGAAAGAGCATGATGTTCATGCGCCCATGGTGCCAGCCACCACGGGCAACACCGACCTGCCTGCGACCACGACCGTGACGTCCTTCTCACCGGGCGGCATGTTCAGGACCCCGCGAATCCGGTTACGTTCGAAGCCATGGAGATGGAGAACGTACTCCGCCCGCTGATCGTGTTCGGCGGCGCCGTCGTCCTCACCCTGCTGATCGGCTGGGCGACCGATCTACTGCTGCGCAAGGCCGACGCACGGCACAGCGAGACGCCGCTGTGGGGCCTGCTGCGCCGCAGCCGTGTCCCCTACCAGCTGGTCCTGTGCGCGGCCCTGCTCAGAGGCTCCTACGACCAGGCCGAGCTGATCCTGGAACACCGGGTCGCCGTCGGCCAGGTCCTGACCCTGGTGCTGATCGGGTCGGCCGCCTGGCTGGTGGTGCGGATCGCGGCGGCCGTCGTGGAGTCGAGCTACTCCCGCTACGCCCGCGCCCACCACGACGCGGCCCGGGTCCGCCGGGTGCGCACCCAGGTGTCGCTGATCATGCGGGTGGTGACGGCCGTCGTCGGCGTGATGGCGGTGGCGGCGATGCTGCTGACCTTCCCGGCGATGCGCGCGGCCGGCGCCTCGCTGCTGGCCTCCGCCGGAATCCTCGGCATAGTCGCCGGTGTGGCCGCCCAGTCCACGCTGGCGAACATGTTCGCCGGCCTGCAGATCGCCTTCGGCGACATGGTGCGTCTCGGTGACACCGTCGTGGTCGACGGCGAGTGGGGCACGGTGGAAGAGATCACCCTGACCTTTCTGACGGTACGGACCTGGGACGAGCGCCGGATCACCATGCCGGTGTCGTACTTCACCTCCAAACCCTTCGAGAACTGGTCGCGGGGCACGCCGCAGATGACCGGGATCGTCTACTGGCACCTCGACCACTCGGCGCCGATCGAGGCGATGCGCGAGAAGCTCCAGGACATCCTGCGGGAGTGCCCGGCCTGGGACGGGCGGGCCTACGGCCTGGTGGTCACGGACTCCACGCCGAACACCATCCAGGTGCGGGCGCTGGTGACCGCCAAGGACGCGGACGACATCTGGACGGTCCGGGTCACCGTCCGGGAGCAGATGATCACCTGGCTGAGCGCGGAGCACCCGTACGCCCTGCCCCGGGTCAACACGGCCGACGCGGTCCTGCCGCCCGGCGGGCACATTCCCTCCCAGGACGGGGCGGCGGCGGGCCGGCGTCTGCACGAACCGCCGCGCACCGGCCGCGGCTGACCGCTCCCCCGGCCCTCAGTGGCCGCGCTCGGCGCCGCCGTTGACCTGGATGATCTGCGAGGTGACGTGCCCGGCGGCCGGGGAGGCCAGCCAGTGGAGCGTGGCGGCGACGTCACCGGGGATGCCGGCCCGCCCGGTCGACGTCTCGGCGACGAGCTGCGCGCGCCGGGCCTCCGCCACGGGACCGCCGAAGAAGTCGGTGTCCTCGATGTACCCCGGCGCGACCACGTTCACGGTGACCCCGCGCGGCCCCAGCTGCCGGGCCAGGTCGTGGGCATAGGGGTGCAGGGCGGCCTTGGAGGCGGCGTACGACCCGGTCCCCGAGCCCCGGTACGCGGCGATCGAGCTGATGAACAGCACCCGCCCGCCGGGGTCGGCGAGCCGGTCCTTCAGGGCCTCCGTCAGCAGGACGGCGCTCAGCGTGTTCTGCCGGAAGTTGCCGGTCCAGGCGCGCGCGGCGGCGTCGAGCGGATCGTCGGCCTCCGCGTCGGCTGTACGCGCCGCGTTCCCTCCGGCGCCGTGGACGAGCACGTCCACGGTCCCGAACTCGTCGGCGACGAACCGCGCGACTCCGCGCACCTGCTCGGGTTCGGCCAGATCGGCGTCGTACACCTCCGCCCCCGGCACCCCCGCCCTCTCCAGCAGCTCTCTGCGCCGCCCGAGCAGCAGCACCCGGTCCCCGTCCCCGGCGAACACCCGCGCCGTCGCGAGCCCGATCCCGGTTCCTCCACCACTGATCACAATGTTCCGAGCCATGATCCGAGACTACGAGCGGGAAGCCGATGGCGCCTGGGACTGTCCACAGCCGCCGTATGTTCGTATGACTGGCGCTGCGCGCACGCGGCGAAGGCCGAAGCGACCACCCCTCACGCCCTCACGTGACCGCGGACGGGCGGTGCGCGGGTGGGGGACCTGGCGCTGACCTAGCGCAGGCTACGGACGTCCAGATGCCTCAGCACCCGGTCCACGATCTCCGGATCCGCCCCCGGTTCGCTCCGCGCCGCCAGCACCTCGTGCCGTGCCGCGCTCAGCATCTCCTGCTGGATCCGCCGCAACCGCTTCTGCCGCCGCATCCGTTTCTCGTGGCCCTCCCGCCGCTCGTCCTCCACCACGTCGGGACTGATCCGGTACCCGATCTCGAAGGCCCGCCGCAGCATCTGCTCCGTCACGTCGTCCGGCAACTCCTCGACCTGCTCGATCTCCCTCAGACGCCGCCGTGCCGCCTTCTCCGCCCGCACCGCCAGCTCTTTCTCGATCTCCTTCTCACGGTCGATGTCGGCCCGTACCCCGAGCCGCCTGACCAGCCACGGCAGGGTCAGCCCCTGGAGCACCAGCGTCGCCAGGATCACGCCGAAGGCGATGAAGACGATCTCGTCGCGGTCCGGGAAGGGCGACCCGTCGTCCGTCTTCAGGGGAATCGCCAGGGCCAGCGCCACCGACGCCACACCGCGCATCCCGGACCACCACATCACGATCGTCTCCCGCCAGCTGGTCGGGATCTCCTCGTCGTAGTCCCGCCGGGCGTGCAGCCGCTTGGTCAGCCAGGTCGCCGGCAGCAGCCAGAGCAGCCGTACCACGACGACCACGGCGACGATCGCGACCGCCCAGCCGAGCAGTTCGCCCCAGCGGCCGGACGCCGTGCGGATCGCGTTGTGCAGTTCCAGGCCGATCAGCCCGAAGGCGACCCCCGTGACGAGCGTGTCGACGATGTCCCAGAAGGTGTAGCCGGCGAGCCGGGTCATGACGTCGTCGGCGTCGGTGGCGTACTCGGCGATGAACAGCGCGGTGGTGAGCACGGCGAGGACACCGGAGCCGTGCAGTTCCTCGGCGATGACGTAGGAGGCGTACGGGACGATCAGGGTCAGGCCGATCTGCAGGGTCGCGTCGCCGAGCACGTCCATCAGCTTGTTGGCGCCCCAGCCGAGCGCCAGCCCCACGAGGACCGCGACCACGGCGGACAGCAGGAAGTCCAGCCCGGCCCGCCACGGCGAGAAGGCGCCGCTGACCACGGCGGCGATGGCCACGTGGTACAGGACGATGGCCGTGACGTCGTTGAAGAGGCCCTCGCCCTCCAGGATCGACACCAGCCGGCGCGGCAGCCCGAGCTGCCCGGCGACGGCGGTCGCGGCGACCGGGTCGGGCGGGGCGACCAGCGCGCCCAGCGCGACCGCGGCGGCGATCGGCAGCCCGGGCACGATCGCGTTGGCGACGGCGGCGACGCACACCGTGGTGACGAAGACCAGGGCCACGGCGAGCAGGAAGATCGGCCGTTTGTTGGCCGCGAACTGCCGCCAGGAGGTCCGCCGTACGGCGGCGTAGAGCAACGGCGGCAGCAGGCCGGGCAGGATCAGCTCCGGCGGGATGTTCACGTTCGGCACGAAGTCGGCGACCGCGAGGGCGATCCCGAACAGCGTCATCAGCACGGGCGCCGGCAGCCCGAGCCGGTCCCCCACCGGGACGCTCACCAGGGCCCCGAGCAGCAGCACGAACAGCAGGGCCAGCTGATCCACGGCCAGTACTCCGGGAGTCGACGATCACACAGCAGGCCTCAAGCGTGCCACGCGACCGCGGTCAGAGCGCGCGCCGCATCCCCCGGTGCGCGATGCCCGCCTCCTCGTACTCCGCACCGTACGGCTCGTAGCCCAGCCGCTGGTAGAAGCCCAGCGCGTGGGTCTGCGCGTGCAGGTCCACCGCGGTCAGGCCACGCGCGCGTGCGGCCTCCTCGACGGCCCGGACCAGGGCGACGCCCACGCCGAGGCCGCGGGCCTCCTCCAGGACCGCGAGCCGGCCCAGGGAGCCGAGGGACAGGTCACCGTCGGTCCTGGCCGCGGCCACCTCGCCGTACAGCAGCCGGCCGGTGCCGAGCGGTACGCCGTCCTCAGCCACCGCGAGGACGTGCACGGCGACGGGGTCGTACTCGTCGTACTCCAGGTCCTCGGGGACGCCCTGCTCGACCACGAACACCTGCTTGCGCACCGCGAAGCAGGCCTCCAGGTCGGCGGGGTCCCCGGCGACCCGCACCCGGTACGCGCGCGTGCTCATGCGTACGTCTCCTCGCGGACCTGGTCGAGCGCCTTCTGCAGGTCGGCCGGGTAGTCGCTGGCGAACTCGACCCACTCGCCGTCCCCGGGGTGCTCGAAACCGAGCCGGACGGCGTGCAGCCACTGGCGGGTCAGGTGCAGCCGCCTGGCGAGCGTGGGGTCGGCGCCGTAGGTCAGGTCGCCGACGCAGGGGTGACGGTGGGCGGCCATGTGGACGCGGATCTGGTGGGTGCGGCCGGTCTCCAGCTTCACGTCGAGCAGGGAGGCCGCGCGGAACGCCTCGATGAGGTCGTAGTGGGTCACGGAGGGCTTGCCGTCGGCCGTGACCGCCCACTTGTAGTCGTGCTGCGGGTGGCGGCCGATCGGGGCGTCGATGGTGCCGCTGGTCGGGTCGGGGTGGCCCTGCACGAGCGTGTGGTAGCGCTTGTCGACCGTGCGCTCCTTGAACTGGCGCTTCAGCGAGGTGTACGCCCGCTCCGACTTGGCGACCACCATCAGGCCCGAGGTGCCGACGTCGAGGCGGTGCACGATGCCCTGGCGCTCGGCGGCGCCGGAGGTGGAGATCCGGTAGCCGGCGGCTGCGAGACCGCCGATCACGGTGGGACCGGTCCAGCCGGGGCTGGGGTGCGCGGCGACGCCGACCGGCTTGACGATCACGACCACGTCGTCGTCGTCGTGCACGATCTCCATGCCCTCGACGGGCTCCGCGACGATCTGCACGGGCGCGGGCACCCCCGGCATCTCGACCTCCAGCCAGGCCCCGCCGCGCACCCGCTCGGACTTGCCGACCACCGAGCCGTCGACCTGGACCTTGCCCGCCGCGGCCAGCTCGGCCGCCTTGGTGCGGGAGAAGCCGAACATGCGGGAGATGGCGGCGTCGACGCGCTCGCCCTCCAGGCCGTCGGGCACGGGCAGGGTTCGGATCTCGGGAAGGGTACTCACCCGTCGAGTATGCCGGACACCGTCGGCAGCCCCGTACGCAAGCCCCTGCGGGCCGTGCGGCCCGCGTGACCCCCGTCAGTCCCTGTGGACGGTCCCGTCCGGGTCCAGGCCGCGGAAGGACAGCAGCACGATCAGGACGCCGCCGCAGACGATCGCCGAGTCGGCCAGGTTGAACACCGCGAAGCCCTTGGGCGCGATGAAGTCGACGACCTGGCCCTCGAAGATCCCCGGCGAGCGGAAGATCCGGTCGGTGAGGTTGCCGAGCGCACCGCCGAGCAGCAGGCCGAGCGCGACCGCCCAGGGGAAGCTGTAGAGCTTGCGTGCCAGCCGGAAGATCACGACGATCACGGCCGCCGCGATCACCGTGAAGATGATCGTGAAGGCGCCGCCGAAACCGAAGGCCGCACCCGGGTTGCGGATCGCGTGGAACTCCAGCCAGTCGCCGACGACCTTGATCGGCGCGTGGTGCTCCAGCTTCGCGACCACGATCATCTTGCTGACCAGGTCGAGGGCGTACGCGAAGGCGGCCACCGCGAACAGCACGGCGATCCGGCGACCGCGCCCGGGCCGCCGTCCCGCGGTGGACTGCTGATCCGCACCGGACGCGTCAAGGGCGCCGGGCGCCGCCGTCCGCTCGCCGCCGTCGTCCGGGGTGCCCGGCGTACCGATGATGCGTCCCGCCTCTGCCACGTGAGTCCCTCAAACCTAGGTGCCTGCCTCGGGACGAGACTACGGCACGCCCCAGGCGACCCCGATGCTCAGTAGCGGCGTTCCTGCTTCTGCTTGCACTCCACGCACAGGGTGGCCCTCGGGAAGGCCTGCATGCGCGCCTTGCCGATGGCGTTGCCGCAGTTCTCGCAGAGGCCGTAGGTGCCCGCGTCCAGCTTCTGGAGGGCGCGCTCGGTCTGTTCGAGCATCTCGCGCGCGTTGGCGGCCAGCGCCAGTTCGTGCTCGCGGGTGATGTTCTTGGTGCCGGTGTCGGCCTGGTCGTCACCGGCGCCGTCGCCGGAGTCCCGCATCAGCCCGACCAGAGCGCTGTCGGACGCCTCGATCTCGGCCCGCAGCCGCATCGCCTCGCCCGTCAGCTCGGTGCGCGCCTCCTCGACCTCCTGCGGCGTCCACGGGTCCTCGCCGGGACGTACCGCGAGTTCGCCCGGAGCCGCCGTGGCGACCCGCGCCTTGGGGACGGCGGTCTCCGCCGCCGCGGCCGTGCCAGGAGTCTTCTTCGCAACCACCGTCATGGCTCCCGTCTGCTTCGCGGCCCGCGCCGCGCCCGCTTTCTTGGCCGTGCTCTTCTTGGCCGTGCTCTTCTCCGCCGCGGTCTTCGTCGCCGCGGCCCGGGACGCGCTCTTCTCCGGCTTCCGGGTCTTCTCCGCCTTTTCCGGCTTCTCAGGGTTCTCCGGGTTCTCAGGCTTCTCAGGGTTCTCCCGGTTCGCCCCGTCGGCCTTCTTCACCGCGGCCTTCTTCCCGGCCGCCGTCCCCACCGGTGTCCTGTGTGCGGCCTCTTTCCCGGCGGAGCCCTTCTCGCCCGGAGTCTTCTCCGAAGGAGCCGTCGCGGTCGCGCGCGTGCTCTTCTTCTCACCGTCCCCCGCGGTCTTCTTCGCCACCATGGCCGCGGCCCCTTCACATATTGTGATCTTGCACGCGAATCGTGCTGGGACGATAAATCGACTTGAGTCCCGCGGCAACGGGGCACGCCGCCCGATCCGCCCGCCCCGCACCCCCCACGCAGCAGGTATGCATGCGTTGTGCCCAGCTCCCCGCGCGGTAATCCGCCGAGCCGGACATCCCAGGATGCGAACACGCGTACCGCGCCATTCGGGTCATCCCGGCAGGCAAAGGGCCCTGTCCCGCCGGTGCCCGGAAAACGGGGCGGCCGCTGTCCGTGCGGCGCCGTACACTGGGCGGAGCGAGAAGCGTGGATGGGGACGAGTAGCGGCGTACGCAGCCCAGAGCGACCCGGGGACGGTGGAAGCCCGGGGGCGAGCGCGACGTGAAGATCACCCCGGAGCCGCCGGAAGAAAGCCCCGCAAGGGCCAGTAGAACCGGCTTCGCGACCCCAATGAGGGGGCTCACCGGCGCGTACGGCGCCCGGAGAGCCAAGGAGGGTGGTACCGCGGGAGCGCGCCGCACACGGCGTACGGAAGGCAAGGCTCTCGTCCCTCCGACGGAAGGCAGCAAGTCCGTTGGAGGAAGCTCGCAGATGACAGCGCCGACGTACCGCCAGGTGCCCGCACAGGTCGACCTGCCCGCCCTCGAGCACGCCGTGCTCGACTTCTGGCGCGAGCAGAAGATCTTCGCCAAGACCCTGGAGCAGTCCGAGGGCCGCCCCGAGTGGGTGTTCTACGAGGGGCCGCCCACCGCCAACGGCATGCCCGGCGCCCACCACATCGAGGCGCGCGTCTTCAAGGACGTCTTCCCCCGCTTCCGCACCATGCGCGGCTACCACGTGGCCCGCAAGGCCGGCTGGGACTGCCACGGGCTGCCCGTGGAGCTCGCGGTCGAGAAGGAGCTGGGCTTCAGCGGCAAGCCGGACATCGAGAAGTACGGCATCGCCGAGTTCAACGCCAAGTGCCGTGAGTCGGTGACCCGGCACACCGACGCCTTCACCGAGCTCACGACCCGCATGGGCTACTGGGTCGACCTCGACGACGCCTACCGCACCATGGATCCCGAGTACATCGAGTCGGTCTGGTGGTCGCTGAAGACCATCTTCGACAAGGGGCTGCTGGTCCAGGACCACCGCGTCGCCCCTTGGTGCCCGCGCTGCGGCACCGGCCTGTCCGACCACGAGCTGGCGCAGGGCTACGAGACGGTCGTCGACCCCTCCGTGTACGTCCGTTTCCCGCTCACCTCCGGTCCGCTCGCCGGCCAGGCCGCGCTCCTGGTGTGGACGACCACCCCATGGACCCTGGTGTCCAACACGGCGGTCGCCGCGCACCCGGAGGTCACCTACGTCGTCGCCACCAACGGCGAGGAGCGGCTCGTCGTCGCCGAGCCGCTGGTCACCAAGGCGCTCGGCGAGGGCTGGGAGACCACGGGCCAGTCCTTCACCGGCGCCGAGATGGAGCGCTGGACTTATCAACGTCCGTTCGAACTGGTTGAGTTCCCTGAACCGGCGCATTATGTCGTCAACGCCGAATACGTCACGACCGAGGACGGTACGGGCCTGGTCCACCAGTCCCCCGCCTTCGGTGAGGACGACCTGAAGGTCTGCCGCGCCTACGGCCTGCCGGTGGTGAACCCGGTCCGCCCGGACGGCACCTTCGAGGAGGACGTGCCGCTGGTCGGCGGCGTCTTCTTCAAGAAGGCCGACGAACAGCTCACCGAGGATCTCAAGCAGCGCGGCCTCCTCTTCAAGCACCTGCCGTACGAACACAGCTACCCGCACTGCTGGCGCTGCCACACCGCGCTGCTCTACTACGCGCAGCCGTCCTGGTACATCCGCACGACGGCGATCAAGGACCGTCTCCTCGCGGAGAACGAGAGGACGAACTGGTTCCCGGACACGGTCAAGCACGGCCGGTACGGGGACTGGCTGAACAACAACATCGACTGGGCGCTGTCCCGCAACCGCTACTGGGGCACCCCGCTGCCGATCTGGCGCTGCGAGGACGACCACCTCACCTGCGTCGGCTCCCGAGCGGAGCTCACCGAGCTGACCGGCACCGACCAGTCGGAGCTGGACCCGCACCGTCCGTTCATCGACGACGTCACCTTCGCCTGCCCCCGGTGCGCGAAGACGGCCACGCGCGTGCCGGAGGTCATCGACGCCTGGTACGACTCGGGTTCGATGCCGTTCGCGCAGTGGGGCTACCCGTACAAGAACAAGGAGCTGTTCGAGAGCCGTTACCCGGCCCAGTTCATCTCCGAGGCGATCGACCAGACGCGCGGGTGGTTCTACACCCTCATGGCCGTCGGCACCCTGGTCTTCGACAAGTCGTCGTACGAGAACGTGGTCTGCCTGGGGCACATCCTCGCCGAGGACGGCCGCAAGATGTCCAAGCACCTGGGCAACATCCTTCAGCCGATCCCGCTGATGGACCAGCACGGCGCGGACGCGGTGCGCTGGTTCATGGCGGCCGGCGGCTCGCCGTGGGCGGCCCGCCGGGTCGGGCACGGCACCATCCAGGAGGTCGTCCGCAAGACGCTGCTGACGTACTGGAACACGGTCGCCTTCCAGGCGCTGTACGCCCGTACGTCGAACTGGGCGCCTTCCGCGGCCGATCCGGCCCCGGCCGACCGCCCGGTCCTGGACCGCTGGCTGCTCTCCGAACTGCACGCGCTCACCGACCAGGTGACGCAGGCTCTGGAGGCGTACGACACCCAGCGCGCCGGCAAGCTGCTGTCCGCGTTCGTCGACGACCTGTCCAACTGGTACGTCCGCCGCTCGCGGCGCCGTTTCTGGCAGGGCGACAAGGCCGCGCTGCGCACGCTGCACGAGGTCGTGGAGACCGTCACCAAGCTGATGGCCCCGCTGACCCCGTTCATCACCGAACGGGTGTGGCAGGACCTGGTGGCGCCGGTGACCCCGGGCGCCCCGGAGTCGGTGCACCTGGCCGCGTGGCCGGAGGCGGACCTGGGCGCGATCGACCCGGAGCTGTCCAGGCAGATGGTTCTGGTACGACGGCTCGTGGAGCTGGGCCGGGCCACGCGCGCGGAGTCGGGCGTGAAGACGCGGCAGCCGCTGTCCCGGGCGCTGGTCGCGGCGGTCGGCTTCGACGCGCTCGACCCGGAGCTGCACACGCAGATCACCGACGAGCTGAACGTGTCCTCGCTGGCCTCGCTGTCCGAGGTGGGTGGTTCGCTGGTGGACACCACGGCCAAGGCCAACTTCCGGGCGCTGGGCAAGCGGTTCGGCAAGCGGGTGCAGGAGGTCGCCAAGGCGATCGCCGTGGCGGACGCGGCCGCGCTGTCGCTGGCGCTGCGCGAGGGCACGGCGTCGGTGGAGGTCGAGGGCGAGACGGTGACGCTGGCACCGGACGAGGTGATCATCACGGAGACGCCTCGTGAGGGCTGGTCGGTGGCGTCGGACTCCGGCGCGACCGTCGCGCTCGACCTGGAGATCACGGAGGAGCTGCGGCAGGCGGGGCTCGCCCGGGACGCGATCCGGCTGATCCAGGAGGCGCGGAAGAACAGCGGGCTGGATGTGGCCGACCGGATCGCGCTCAGGTGGGTGTCGACCGACCCTGCGGTGATCGCGGCGCTGGCGGAGCACGCTGCGCTGATCGCCGACGAGGTTCTCGCGACGGAGTTCTCGCAGGGCGAGGCCGACGGGAGTTATGGAGAGCCGTTCGTTGACGAGGGGCTGTCTCTGACGTTCCGGCTGCGGAAGGCGTAAGCGCCGGCCTGTTCTGGAAGGGCCCGGTCTCCAGACGGGGATCGGGCCCTTCCGGTGCGTGCGGGTCGGTGTCCTTGGCCTGCGCCCACGCGGCGGAGCCGCAGACCGGCGCGGCTCCGCGCCCCTGATTGACGAACCCCTCCTCACACCTGCGGGCCGACGACCCTGGCCTGCGCGGTTCCCCGCGCCCCTGAGTTACGAACCCCTTCTCACACGTACGGGGCGACGACCCTGGCCTGCGCCCACGCGGCGGGGGGTGCAACTCGCGTAAAAAGGGCGGGGCCCCGGATCGAGATCCGGGGCCCCGCCCTGGTGAAGGCTGCCGACGCCTACGCGGTACTACGCGGCGGCCGTCAGTTGTCGTCCTCGTCGATGAGGAAGCCGCGCATCGGGGACGGTGCCTGGCCCATCGGGGACGGGCCCTGCGGGCGTACCGGCGCCATCGGCTGGGTCATCGCCGGCGTCATCTGCTGCTGGCCGCCGTAGGACGGGCCAGCGGGGGACGGGGCGCCGCCCATCGACGGGTTGCCGCCGTAGGACGGGGCGCTCGCGCCGGCCGGGGCCATGGAGGGCGCCGGGGACGGCGGGAGGGAGGCCGTGGCCGGGGTGCGCGGCGGCGCCAGGGAGTCGTCGGCCTGGGTCTCCAGCTGACGCAGCTGCGACTCCAGGTACGACTTCAGACGCGTGCGGTACTCGCGCTCGAAGCCGCGCAGGTCCTCGACCTTGCGCTCCAGCGTGGCGCGCGCGGACTCCAGGGAGCCCATGGCGACGCGGTGCTTCTCCTGCGCGTCCCGCTCCAGCGCATCGGCCTTGGCACGGGCGTCGCGCTCCAGACCCTCGGCGCGGCTGCGGGCCTCGCCGACGATCTTGTTGGCCTCGGAGCGGGCCTCGGCGATCGCCTGGTCGGCGGTCTGCTGGGCCAGCGAGAGGACACGGGCGGCGCTGTCGCCACCGGGGCCCTGACCGGGGCCGCCCATCGGACCGCCCATGGGACCGCCCATCGGGCCACCCATCTGCTGCTGCATGGGCGGCTGGCCACCCATCGGACCCATGCCCTGACCCATCGGACCGGGACCCTGGCCCATCGGGCCCTGCCCCATCGGACCCTGCCCCATCGGACCCTGGCCCATCGGACCCTGGCCCATCGGACCCTGGCCCATCTGGCCCTGACCCATCGGACCCTGGCCCATCGGACCGGGACCCTGCGGACCGCCCTGGCCACTGGGACCGGCCGGCAGCTGCGGGGCGCCGCTCGGCAGCTGCGGGGGACCGCCCATGGGGCCACCCATCTGCTGCTGCGGCGGGCCCGATATGCCGGCGGGCACCGGAGCGCCGGGACCTCGCATGCCCTGCTGGGGCATGCCGCCTTGCTGAGGCATGCCCTGCTGCGGCATGCCCTGAGGCATTCCGCCCTGCTGGGGCATTCCGCCCTGCTGCTGGTCCTGCGGCTCCGGAGGCTTGCGCATGTTCTGCTGGTTCTGGGCAGCAGCGCGCGTGGCCGCGGCCAGTTTGGCGCGCAGGTCCTCGTTCTCGCGGAGCAGGCGCGTCAGTTCGGCTTCGACCTCATCGAGGAAGGCATCGACCTCGTCCTCGTCATAGCCTTCTCGGAGGCGGACGGTCGTGAACTGCTTGTTCCGCACGTCCTCGGGGGTCAACGGCATCTCTTCACCTCAACGTAGTCGTCGGCGTTCGGCAAGACGGTAGGTCACATCGCTCATCACAGCCGACCAACGATCGCAATCAGGATGTAGACGATGATCATCAGTACGAAGAAGGACAGGTCGAGCGCCACGCCCCCGAGACGCAGCGGCGGGATGAACCGCCGCAGAAGCTTGAGCGGTGGATCGGTGACAGTGTAGGTGGCCTCAAGTACGACCACCATCGCCTTGCCGGGTTGCCATGAGCGGGCGAACTGGAACACGTAGTCCATGACCAACCGGAAGATGAGCACGATGAGGAAGCACATCAGCGCGATGTAGATCACATCCAGGAACACGCCCATGATCCGTGCTTTCCCTCTCCCCTGTTTCCGTGCCTTGTACCGGTCTTGCGTCTCAGCTCTGGTTGAAGAACCCGCCCTCTGCGATGCGGGCCTTGTCCTCCGCCGTGACATCGACGTTAGCAGGCGACAACAGGAACACCTTCTGCGTCACCCGTTCGATGCTGCCGTGAAGACCAAACACCAAACCGGCCGCAAAGTCGACAAGTCGCTTCGCGTCTGTGTCGTCCATCTCAGTCAGATTCATGATCACCGGGGTGCCCTCGCGGAAGTGTTCCCCGATGGTACGGGCCTCGTTGTAGGTCCGGGGGTGAAGCGTGGTGATCCGGTAAGGCTCTCGTTCCGACACGACCTTGGGCATGATCACCGGTGCGTTCTTCTCCAGGCTTGCGCGTTCTTGTGTGATGGACGCCACGGGGGCGATGCGCGCCGGGCGTCCCGATTCCGCGGGGAGCGCGGCGGAATGCGACATCGGTTCGCGCGGGGGCGAGGGGTGTACCACTCGTACCGAATCGTCCCTTTGGGACTGGTGTGCCCCGTGGGACTGGTGCGACGGCTCGTGCCGTCGATGATCCCGCTCGGGCTCCGGGTCCAGTTCGGGCTCGAAGTCGTCATCGGGGTCGAATCCGCGGCCGTCGTACCCATCGTCCTCCACGAGGCCGAGGTAGACCGCCATCTTGCGCATCGCGCCGGCCATGCTCTGAGTCCTCCGCTCTGTGGTGGATCGGTGACGACTGCCAAGTCCCGCGATCCACGCGGTCATTGCGCCCACCTGAGGCGGCATTGACCATATTTTCTGCTGTGGTCCGACTTCCTGGCGACGTTACCCGAGCCTGGGGCGGACTCCGAGTACCGCAGTGCCGACGCGTACATGTGTCGCCCCGGCGGCCACGGCTTCCTCAAGGTCCGCACTCATCCCTGCGGAGACCATGGTGGCAGCCGGATGGGCTCGGCGCAGGTCAGTCGACAAATCCATCAACCGATCGAACGCCGCACGCGGGCGCCCCGCGTACTCCCCGGTGAGCGGAGCGACGGTCATGAGGCCGTCGAGCCGCAGTCCCGGCGCACCGGCGACGAGGTCGGCCAACTCTTCGATTCCGCCCGGCGCCACACCGCCGCGCTCCCCCCTTCCGCTCGTGCCCGCGTCGAGTGCGACCTGCAGGAGGCAGCCGACCTCGCGCCCGGCCCGCACCGCCTCCCTGGACAGGACGTCCACGAGCTTGGAACGATCGACGGACTGCACGAGATCCGCATAACCCACGACGGATCGCACTTTATTGGTCTGCAATTGCCCAACAAAGTGCCAACCAAGAGGCAGATCCGAGCATTCGGCAGCCTTGGGGGCCGCGTCCTGGTCGCGGTTCTCCGCGACATGGCGCACCCCCAGCCCGGACAGGAGCCGCACGTCGCTCGCCGGGTAGGTCTTGGTGACCACGATCAGGGTCACCTCCTCCCGCTTGCGCCCGGCCGCCGCGCAGGCGGCGGCGATGCGCTCCTCCACTTTCGCCAGGTTCGCGGCGAGTTCGGTTCTACGGTCCGTCATGTCTCATCAGTCCAGCCACACATATCCGGCGAGCCGCCCGGTGGTGCGGTCCCGGCGGTACGAGAAGTGATCGCCCGACTCCAGCGTGCACACCGGCGACTGCGCCCGGTCGAGCACCCCGGCGCGCGCGAGCTGTGCGTGCACCCCGGCGCTCACGTCCACCGCCGGAGTGCCCCAGCCGGTCTCGGCGTGCGCCGCCGGCTCGGCGGCGGCCACCTCGGCGCGCATCGTCTCCGGCACCTCGTAGCAGCGGCCGCAGACGGCGGGGCCGGTGCGGGCGACGATCCGGGCCGGGTCGGCGCCGAGTCGGGTCATCGCGCGCACGGCGGCGGGCACGACCCCCGCGACCATCCCGGGCCGTCCCGCGTGGGCGGCCGCCACGATCCCGGCGACCGGGTCGGCGAGCAGCACCGGCGTGCAGTCGGCGGTGAGGACGGCGAGGGCGAGCCCCCGGCGCGCGGTGACCACCGCGTCGGCCTCGGGCACCGGGCGCTCTCCCCAGGGCTCGTCCACGACGGCCACGTCGTTTCCGTGGACCTGGTTCATCCAGACCACCCGGCCGGGGTCCAGGCCGAGCGACCGGGCGGCGATCTCCCGGTTGGTGCGTACCGCGTCGGGGTCGTCGCCGACGGCCCCGCCCAGGTTGAGCTCCTCGTACGGAGCGGCGCTCACCCCGCCCCACCTGTCGGTGAAGGCGAAGTGCGCGCCGCTCACGGTCTCGCGCTGTCCTGTCACGTCGTAAGGATCACTTGAGGAAGTCCGGTACGTCCAGTTCCTCGGCCGCGCTGTCCGTGTACGTCCGCGACGGCGGGACCGGCGGGGCGACCGGGATGTCGGCCACCGGCTCGGGCGCCGGCTCCGGCTCCTCCTTCGGGGTCACGCTGCCGAGCGAGCCGAAGGAGGGGCGCTCGGGCTCCCGCCGGGCCGGAGCCGGCTCCTCGCGACGGGCGGGGGCCGAGGACGAGCCGAGCACGTTGTCCCGGCGGGCCGGGGGCTGGCCCCCGTCGAAACCGGCCGCGATCACGGTGACGCGGACCTCGTCACCGAGGGCGTCGTCGATGACCGCGCCGAAGATGATGTTGGCCTCGGGGTGCGCCGCCTCGCTGACCAGCTGGGCGGCCTCGTTGATCTCGAACAGGCCGAGGTCGGAGCCGCCGGAGATGGAGAGCAGGACGCCCCGGG
Source organism: Streptomyces sp. NPDC086519 (assembly GCF_040686075.1). Lineage (NCBI taxonomy): Bacteria > Bacillati > Actinomycetota > Actinomycetes > Kitasatosporales > Streptomycetaceae > Streptomyces > Streptomyces sp. NPDC086519. The sequence goes on along the minus strand of NZ_JBFBJL010000016.1, from coordinate 68,055 downwards.
CGCCGTCGATGGAGGCCTCCAGGAGCGGCGAGGAGATCGCCATCTCGGCGGCGGCCACCGCGCGGTCGTCGCCGCGGGCCGAGCCGATGCCCATGAGGGCCGAACCGGCCTCCGACATGACCGACTTGACGTCGGCGAAGTCGAGGTTGATCAGGCCGGGGGTGGTGATGAGGTCGGTGATGCCCTGGACACCGGAGAGCAGGACCTGGTCGGCCGACTTGAACGCGTCGAGCACCGAGACCTGGCGGTCCGAGATGGACAGCAGCCGGTCGTTGGGGATGACGATGAGGGTGTCGACCTCTTCGCGGAGTTCGGCGATGCCGTCCTCGGCCTGGTTGGCGCGGCGCCGGCCCTCGAAGGTGAACGGGCGGGTGACCACGCCGATGGTGAGGGCGCCGAGGGAGCGCGCGATGTTGGCCACGACGGGCGCGCCGCCGGTGCCGGTGCCGCCGCCCTCACCGGCCGTCACGAAGACCATGTCGGCCCCCTTGAGGACCTCCTCGATCTCCTCGCGGTGGTCCTCGGCGGCCTTGCGGCCGACGGCCGGGTTGGCGCCGGCGCCGAGTCCCCGGGTGAGTTCACGGCCGACGTCGAGCTTGACGTCGGCGTCGCTCATCAACAGCGCCTGTGCGTCGGTGTTGATGGCGATGAACTCGACGCCCTTGAGACCGACCTCGATCATCCGGTTGATGGCATTGACACCACCGCCGCCGACACCGATGACCTTGATGACTGCGAGGTAGTTCTGCGGTGCTGCCACGTCGAAGGCCTCTCGCCTCGAATTACGTTGCCGTCCACGTGCGGTGCCCCGCGCGGGACGGCAGATGCCGATTGGGACGGTCCGTAGCGCCGACCCGAACCCTAACCCTGAAGTTTAGGGTTACCAGTGTGTCTGTTCCCTGGAGTCTTCTGAACAGGACACTAAGTCGACAAGTGGCGCCCGTTCAACGAACACGCCGAACCTCCCGTTTTTCTTTTCACCCTATGTGATCAGGCATAGCGGTGCCCAACCAGGGTGCTGGCCTGCGCTGATGTGCGTCAACTCGCCGATGACGCAGGGGCGGTGGGAACACTCACGTCGAAGTGGCGGGCACCGGAAGCGGCTTTCATGAGCGCGGTGAGCGTGCGCGCCTTCGCCGCGCCGTTCTCCGAACTGCCCCACTCGACGACCCGGCCGCCGCCCAACTCCAGCGAGATGTCGTCGTAGGAACGGACCTTGAGGGTTCGGGTGTCCCGGCGGACGGCGGCCGGAACGGCACGCGCGACCTCGACCGCCTCCCGCACCAGCCGGTCCGTGCCGAAGCGGCGCAGGCTCGCGGTGGCCGAACCCGACCGGGACAGGCTCAATTCCAGCGCCGGAACACCTTCCGGCGCCCGGGAAACCGTGGCGAAACGGACGCCTCCCTTGTCCACTTCGGTGAAGTTTCCGCCCTTTTCGATAAGCAGCACCGGCGCGCGCTCGACTACTTTCAGCCCGATTCCGTGAGGCCAGGAACGGACGACGTCCACCGCGTCAATTCGGGGCAGTTTCCGGCGCAGTCGGGCCTCGATCCCGTCGGTGTCGACGGAGACCATCGGCGCTCCGACCGGGACGCCGGCGGCCGCGAGGACCTGCTCGGGGGTCAGAACGGCCGTCCCGGACACGGAGACATGACGCACCCGCAGCCACGGGGAGCCGTACAGCAGCCAGACGGAGCCGGACCCGAGGAACACAACGGCCAGCACCAGAATGACGATCCTACGAAAGCGGCGGTTCCGCAGCCGACGGACGAGCGGCGGGCCGGACGACTCCTGCCGGCGTTCACCGCGTTCGGCGGTGGTGGTCGGTCCGGCCACGCTACTCACTTGCCTTTCGTCATACGGTCCTATCGGCGTGAGGCGATCGCCTCGTACACCATGCCGACGAGCAGCTCGTCGGCGTCCCGGCGGCCGAACTCGCTTGCCGCGCGGGACATCTCGTACAGCCGGTGCGGGTCGGCGAGCACGGGCAGGACGTTCTGCTGCACCCACTCCGGGGTGAGTTCCGCGTCGTCGACCAGCAGGCCGCCGCCGGCCTTGACCACCGGCTGGGCGTTCAGCCGCTGTTCGCCGTTGCCGATGGGCAGCGGGACATAAGCGGCCGGGAGTCCGACGGCGGAGAGTTCGGCGACGGTCATCGCGCCCGCGCGGCAGAGCATCATGTCGGCCGCGGCGTACGCGAGGTCCATCCGGTCCAGGTAACTTACCGGGATGTAGGGGGGCATTCCCGGCATCTGGTGCACCTGCGGCAGTTCGTTCTTCGGGCCGACCGCGTGCAGGATCTGGATGCCGGCCTGCTGGAGCCAGGGCGCGACCTGCTGGACGACCTCGTTGAGGCGGCGGGCGCCCTGGGAGCCGCCCGAGACCAGCAGCGTGGGCAGGTTGGGGTCGAGGCCGAAGCGGTGGCGGGCCTCGGGGCGGGCGGCGGCCCGGTCCAGGGTCGCGATGGAGCGGCGCAGCGGGATGCCGATGTAGCGGGCGTCGCGCAGCTTGCTGTCCGGGGTGGAGACGGCGACCTTGGCGGCGTACCGGGAGCCGATCTTGTTGGCGAGGCCGGGTCGGGCATTGGCCTCGTGGATCACGATCGGCACGCCGAGGCGCTTGGCCGCGAGGTAGCCGGGCAGGGCGACATAGCCGCCGAAGCCGACGATGCAGTCCGCCTTGGTGCGCTCCAGGATCTGCTCGGCGGCCTTGATGGTGCCGCGCAGCCGGCCCGGGACGGTGATCAGTTCGGGGGTGGGCTTGCGGGGCAGCGGCACCGCCGGGATCAGTGCGAGCTCATAGCCGCGTTCCGGGACGAGCCTGGTCTCCAGACCGCGTTCCGTGCCCAGGGCCGTGATCCCCACGGTGGGGTCCTGCCTGCGCAGGGCGTCCGCGAGGGCGAGCGCGGGCTCGATGTGGCCGGCGGTCCCCCCACCAGCGAGTACGACATGCACCGAAATTCACCGCTCTCCGGACGAGCGCGCCGCCGAGGCACGCCGTCGCATCGTGTTCCATCTCCGAGGCCCCTGAGGGCCCCCGGCTCCTCGTTTTCTACCAAAGCGAGGTTGCCGCATCGCAAGCGCCGCCCGCGCAGCGGGCTCGTCGCGCGCGAAGGCGATCAGCAGCCCGATGGCGAACATGGTCGGCAGCAGGGCGGAGCCTCCGTAGGAGAACAGCGGGAGGGGGACGCCGGCGATCGGCAGCAGGCCGAGCACCGCACCGATGTTGATCACCGCCTGAGCGGTGATCCAGGTGGTCACGCCTCCCGCGGCGTACCTCACGAAGGGGTCCTCCGTGCATCCGGCCACGCGGATACCCGCATAGCCTAGAGCCGCGAAGAGGGCCAGCACCGACAGTGTGCCCGCCAGGCCCAGTTCCTCACCGGTGACGGCGAAGATGAAGTCTGTGTGGGCTTCGGGGAGTTGACCCCATTTCTCCACACTCGCACCGAGCCCGGATCCGAAGAGGCCGCCGCTGGCCAGGGCGTAGATGCCATGAACGGCCTGCCAGCAGTCGGCGACGCCGGTCTTCGGCTCGGTGGCGCCGATGCAGGCGAGCCGGGCCATGCGGTTGGGGCTGGTCTTGATGAGGATCACACCGAGCACGCCCGCGATCGACAGCACCCCCGCGAACAGCCGGGTCGGCGCCCCCGCCAGCCACAGCAGGCCGAACAGGATCGCGGTGAGGATGATCGCGGTCCCCATGTCGCCGCCGAGCATGATCAGGCCGAGCAGCAGGAAGCTCACCGGAACGAGCGGCACCAGCATGTGCTTCCACTGGGTCAGCAGCCGCTTCTCCTGTTTGCGCGCCATCAGGTCGGCGCCCCACAGCACGAGGGCGAGCTTGCCGAACTCGCTGGGCTGGATCTGGAAGGAGCCGCCGAGGGCGATCCAGTTCTGGTTGCCGTTGACGGACATCCCTATCCCCGGCACCTGCACGAGCGCCATCATGAAGACGGCGCCGGCGAGGATCGGGTAGGCGAGCGCCCGGTGCAGTTTCACCGGCATGCGGGACGCCACGAACAGCAGCGCGCCCCCGATGCAGGCGGCCAGGAACTGTTTGCGGAAGAAGAACGAGCCGGGCAGCGACATCTGCAGCGCGGTGATCTGGGAGGCCGAGTAGACCATCACCAGACCCAGCACGATGATCAGCAGACTGCCGCCGAGGATCAGGTAGTAGGCGGTCAGCGGCCGGTCCCAGGCCCGTTGGGCCCGTGTGTGGAGCCGCCGCAGCGGGTTGTCGCGGGAGGCTCGGGGCGCGGCGGGCCGGCGGACCGCTCCCTGTACGGGCGGCCGGCCGGTGCGGCTACCGGGCATCAACGCCTCCGCTGCACGTCGAGCGTCCCACGCGTCCCTCCCAAGGTCGCCCGGCAGGCGGCCGGGTCAGGCGCCGAGTTCGCGAACCGCCTGAGCGAACGCGTCACCGCGCTTGTTGTAGTTGGCGAACATGTCCATGGAGGCACAGGCGGGTGCCAACAGCACCGTGTCTCCGGCGACGGCGAGTCGCCGGGCCTCCCGGACCGCCGCGAGCATCGCCCCAGTGTCGGTCCGGTCGAGGTCGACGACCGGGACTTCGGGCGCGTGTCGCGCGAGGGCCTCCCGGATGAGGGCGCGATCGGCGCCGATGAGCACCACACCGCGAAGCCGCTTTGCCGACTTGGCGACCAGCTCGTCGAAGGTCGCGCCCTTCGCCAGCCCGCCCGCGATCCATACGATCGACTCATACGACGCCAACGAGGCTTCCGCCGCGTGGGTGTTGGTGGCCTTGGAGTCGTCGACGTACGCGACGCCGTCCACGTCGGCGACGTGCGCGATGCGGTGGGCGTCCGGCGTGAAGGCCCGCAGCCCGTCCCGTACGGCCGTGGGGGGCACCCCGTAGGCGCGCGCGAGGGCCGCCGCGGCAAGGGCGTTGGCGATGTTGTGCGGGGCCGGCGGGTTGACGTCGGAGACCTCGGCCAGTTCCTGGGCGTTCTTGTGCCGGTTCTCGACGAAGGCGCGGTCGACCAGGATGCCGTCCACGACGCCGAGTTGGGACGGTCCCGGGGTGCCGAGGGTGAAGCCGACGGCCCGGCAGCCCTCCTCGACGTCGGCCTCGCGCACCAGCTGCTCGGTGAGCTTGTCGGCGACGTTGTAGACGCAGGCGACCCGGTTGCCCTCGTAGACGCGGCCCTTGTCCTTGGCGTACGCCTCCATGGAGCCGTGCCAGTCGAGGTGGTCGGGGGCGAGGTTCAGCACGGCCGCCGAGTGGGCGCGCAGCGAGGGCGCCCAGTGCAGCTGGTAGCTCGACAGCTCCACCGCGAGGACGTCGTACTCCTGGTCCCCGAGGACCGCGTCGAGCAGCGAGACGCCGATGTTGCCGACCGCCGCCGTGCGCAGGCCCGCGGCCCTCAGGATCGACGCCAGCATCTGGACGGTGGTGGTCTTGCCGTTGGTGCCCGTGACGGCCAGCCAGGGGGCCGCATCGGGGCCCCGGAGCCGCCAGGCCAGCTCGACGTCGCCCCAGATGTCGACACCGGCCGCGCGGGCCGCCTGGAACAGCGGCTTGTCCGGCTTCCAGCCCGGCGCGGTGACGATGAGCTCGGTGCCCTCCGGCAGGGTGCCCGCGGCGGAGCCGCTGACGGACGCAGTGTCACCGAGTCGTACCGTGACGCCCAGCGCCTCCAGTCCGGCGGCCTGCTCACGCGCGCGTGCGTCGTCGCCGTCGTTGACGACCGTGACGATCGCCCCGCGCGCGTGCAGCACCTTGGCCGCCGGGACACCGGAGACGCCGAGCCCGGCGACGGTGACGTGCATGCCCTGGAAGTCCGGGGACACCGAGGAGGTCACTTGTCCGCTGCCCATCCCGCGTAGAAGAGGCCGAGTCCGACAATCACACAGATGCCCTGGATGATCCAGAAGCGGACCACCACAAGGACTTCGGACCAGCCCTTGAGTTCGAAGTGGTGCTGGAGCGGTGCCATCCGGAAGACGCGCTTGCCGGTGAGCCGGAAGGAGCCGACCTGGATGACGACCGACATCGTGATGAGGACGAACAAACCGCCCATGATGGCGACGAGGAGTTCGGTGCGGGACAGGATCGCCAGGCCCGTGAGGACACCGCCGAGCGCGAGCGAACCGGTGTCGCCCATGAAGATCTTGGCGGGCGAGGTGTTCCACCACAGGAAGCCCAGGCAGGAACCCATCAGCGCGGAGGCGATGACCGCGAGGTCCAGCGGGTCGCGCACCTCGTAGCAGGCATTGGGGTTGGTCAGGGTGATCGCGTTGGCGCAGGACTCCTGGAACTGCCAGACGCCGATGAACGTGTAGGCGCCGAAGACGAGCACGGAGGCGCCGGTGGCGAGGCCGTCCAGACCGTCGGTCAGGTTCACGCCGTTCGACATCGCGAGGATCATGAACAGCGCCCAGACCACGAACAGCACCGGGCCGATCGACCAGCCGAAGTCCGTGATGAAGGACAGCTTCGTGGACGCCGGGGTGTTGCCGCGGGCGTCGGCGAACTGGAGCGAGAGCACCGCGAAGGCGATGCCGACGATCAGCTGGCCGGCCATCTTCGCCTTGGCCCGCAGACCCAGCGAACGCCGCTTGACGATCTTGATGTAGTCGTCCAGGAAGCCGACCAGGCCCATCCCGCACATCAGGCCCAGCACCAGCAGGCCCGAGTAGGTCGGGGTGTAGCCGGTGATCACCTTGGACAGGAAGTAGGCGGCGACCGTGGACAGTATGAAGGCGATACCGCCCATCGTCGGCGTACCGCGCTTGCTGGCGTGCTCGCGCGGGCCGTCGTCACGGATGTACTGGCCGTAGCCCTTGCGGGCGAGGAGCTTGATCAGCAGCGGGGTGCCGATCAGCGTCAGGAAGAGACCGATGACGCCCGAGAAGAGGATCTGCTTCATCATCGGGCATCAACACCCTCGGCATCGGCCTCGACGAGCGCCTGCGCAACGCTCTCCAGACCCACCGACCGTGACGCCTTCACGAGTACGACGTCCCCCGGGCGCAACTCGCTGCGCAACAGGTCGATCGCCGCCTGTGCGTCGGACACGTGCACCGACTCCTCACCCCACGAACCCTCGTTATATGCGCCCAGTTGCAGCCAGGAGGCTTCCACTCCCCCGACAGCGACGAGCTTGCCGACATTGAGCCGGACGGCGAGCCGTCCGACCGCGTCGTGCTCGGCGAGCGCCTCGTCCCCGAGCTCGGCCATCTTGCCGAGCACCGCCCACGTGCGGCGCCCCTTGCCCATGGCCGCGAGCGCGCGCAGCGCGGCTCGCATGGACTCGGGGTTGGCGTTGTAGGCGTCGTTGACGATGGTCACGCCGTCCGGGCGCTCGGTGACCTCCATACGCCAGCGGGAGAGGGAGCCCGCCTCCGAGAGCGCGAGGGCGATCTCTTCCGCGGACATGCCCAGCTCATGGGCGACGGCGGCCGCGGCGAGCGCGTTCGACACGTGGTGCTCACCGTACAGGCGCATGGTCACATCGCTTGCACCGGAGGGTGTGTGAAGGCTGAACGCGGGCTGTCCCGTGTCCGTGAGTCGTACGTTCTCGGCCCGTACGTCCGCTTCGGCCGACTCTCCGAAAAGGACCACCTTCGCCTTGGTACGGGAGGCCATGGCCCGCACCAACGGGTCGTCCGCGTTGAGGATCGCGGCGCCGCCGTCCTCGGCCGCGGGCAGCGCCTCCACCAACTCGCCCTTCGCCTGGGCGATCTGCTCCCGGCCGCCGAACTCGCCGATGTGGGCGGTGCCGACGTTGAGGACCAGGCCGATCTTCGGGGGCGTCAGATCGGTCAGGTAGCGGATGTGGCCGATGCCGCGGGCGCCCATCTCCAGCACCAGGAACTTCGTCTCCTCGGTGGCGGACAGGGCGGTCAGCGGCAGCCCGATCTCGTTGTTGAGCGAGCCGGGCGTGAACACGGTCGGCGCCTTGGTGCGCAGCACCTGGGCGATGAGGTCCTTGGTACTGGTCTTGCCGGCCGAGCCGGTCAGCGCCACGAGGGTCGCGCCGAGCCGTCGTACGACATGACGCGCGAGGGCGCCGAGGGCGGTCTGGACGTCGTCCACGACGATCGCGGGCACGCCGACGGGGCGCGACGCCAGTACGGCGACCGCGCCCTGTCCGACGACCTGGGCGGCGAAGTCGTGGCCGTCCACGCGCTCGCCCACGAAGGCGGCGAACAGACTGCCCGGCCCCGCCTCGCGGGAGTCCCGGACGACCTCGCCGGTGACCAGGACGGACGGATCCGGTATGTCGTGCGTCTGCCCGCCGACGACTGCTGCGATCTCGGCGAGAGAGAGGGCGATCACAAGTTCATCCCCTGGGTCTTCTGGATTTTCATCCCTGGGTTTTCTGGATGGCTTCGCGGAGGACCTGACGGTCGTCGAAGGGACGGATCACGCCGGCGATGTCCTGGCCCTGTTCGTGGCCCTTGCCGGCGACCAGCACGGTGTCGCCCGGGTGCGCGCGGGCGACGGCGGCCTCGATCGCGGCGGCCCGGTCCTCGAAGAGGAGCACCTCGCCGCGCTCGTGGACGGGCACCGAGGCGGCGCCTTCGAGCATGGCCGCGAGGATGGCGAGGGGATCCTCGGAGCGGGGGTTGTCGGAGGTCAGTACGGCGGTGTCGGCGAGCCGGGCCGCGGCGGCGCCCATCGGGGCGCGCTTGGTGCGGTCGCGGTCGCCGCCGCAGCCGAGGACGATGTGCAGCCGGCCCTTGGTGACCTTGCGCAGGGCCCTGAGGACCGACTCGACGGCGTCCGTCTTGTGGGCGTAGTCCACGACCGCGAGGTAGGGCTGTCCGGCGTCCACGCGCTCCAGGCGGCCCGGCACGCCCGGCACGGCGGCGATGCCGTCGGCGGCGGTCTGCGGGTCGAGGCCGGCGGTGGCGAGGGCGACGATCGCGGCGAGGGTGTTGGCCACGTTGAAGGGGCCCGGCAGCGGCGACTTGGCGGCGACCCGGACGCCCTCGGGCCCGGTGACGGTGAACGTCGAGTCCATCGGGCCGATGTGGACGTCGGCGGCCCGCCAGTCGGCGTCCGGGTGGCCCTCGGCGGAGTAGGTGACGACCGGTACGGAGGCCTCCCGGGCGAGCCGGCGGCCGTACTCGTCGTCGACGTTGACCACACCCCGCCTGCTGCGTTTCGGGGTGAACAGCTGCGCCTTGGCCCGGAAGTAGTCCTCCATGCCGGAGTGGAACTCCATGTGCTCCGGGCTGAGGTTGGTGAAGACGGCGATGTCGAAGACGCAGCCGTCGACCCGGCCGAGGACCAGGGCGTGGCTGGAGACCTCCATGGCGACCGCCTCGACCCCGCGTTCGCGCATCACGGCGAACAGGGCCTGGAGGTCGGTGGCCTCGGGGGTGGTGCGCTCGGACTTGATGCGCTCCTCGCCGATGCGCGTCTCGACCGTGCCGATCAAGCCGGTGTTGCGCGTGCCCTTCAGACCGCCCTCGACCAGGTAGGCCGTGGTGGTCTTGCCCGAGGTGCCGGTGATGCCGATCTGGAGCAGGTCGCGGCCCGGACGGCCGTAGACGGTGGCCGCGAGTTCGCCCATCCGCGCGCGCGGGTCGTCGGCCACCAGGACCGGCAGGCCGGTCGCGGCGGCGCGTTCGGCGCCCGTCGGGTCGGTCAGGACGGCGACCGCGCCGAGTCCGGCGGCCTGGGCGACGAAGTCGGCGCCGTGCAGCCGGGCGCCCGGCAGGGCGGCGTACAGGTCGCCGGGGCGGACCGCGCGCGAGTCATGGGTGATGCCCGTGACGTCGACTGCGCTGTGCGCCGGTTCCGGGGCGGCGGCACCCAGCTGATCGGCGAGCTCCGCGAGGGGTGTGGCGGAGTTCTGAACCGGCCTGGGCGGCCCCGGATGTGTCACGGAAGCGCCCTTCTGGGTGGTTTGGGACTGATCAGCGTGTGGCACGGCGGTGAGCGTACCGGGCGCACCCGGTCCGGAGCGAAGCGAGGGGCGCGGCATCCCGTGGTTCCCGGGATCGGGGGTGATCGTTGTCACGAACTCGTTCCTGGTGGTCTGTGCGAGGTGCTGAGGCGCTGATCAGGGCTTGTAGTCGACGGGCAGGTTGGCCGCCTTCGCGCCGGTCGGCGGGATCTGGAGGGTCTTGAGGGCGAACTCCATCACCTGCTTGTAGATGGGGCCGCAGATCTGGCCGCCGAAGTAGCTGCCGGCGGTGGCGTTCTGGATGGCGCAGTAGACGGTGATGCGGGGCTTGTCCGCGGGTGCGAAGCCGGCGAACGACGAGGTGTAGCCGCGGTACCTGCCGGTGGCCGGATCCACTCGGTTGGCGGTGCCGGTCTTGCCGGCCACGTTGTAGCCGGGGATGGCCGCCTTGGCGCCGGTGCCCTGCTCGTCGTCCACGACGGACTCCAGCATCTCGGCCAGGGTCTTCGCCGTCTTCGCACTGATCACGCGGGTCTTCTTGGGCTGGTCGGCAGGGGTGTAGCGGCCGTCGGCGCCCTTGGTGCCGCGCACCAGGGTCGGCTCGACGCGGACCCCGCCGTTGGCGATGGTCGAGTAGACGGAGGCCGCCTGCATGGCGTTGATGGAGAAGCCCTGGCCGAAAGGAATCGTGTACTGCTGCGACGTCGACCACTTGTCCGGGGCGGCCAGGATGCCCTTGGTCTCGCCGGGGAAGCCGAGCCCGGAGTAGCTGCCGATGCCGAACTTGCGCAGGTACGAGTAGAGGACCCGGTTGGCCTGTTCCTGGGTCTTGCCGAGCTGGCCGGCCGCCAGGATGGTGCCGATGTTGCTGGACTTGGCGAGCACGCCGTTGAGCGTGAGGTACCAGGTGGCGTGGTCGACGTCGTCCTTGAAGAGCCGGTCGCCGCGGTGCAGCCGGTTGGGCACCACCACGTGCGTGAGCGGGGTGGCGGCGTTCTGCTCCAGCACGGCCGCCATCGACATCACCTTGGCGGTGGAGCCGGGCTCGTAGGCGTCCTGGAGGGCCGCGTTGCCCAGGTCGGCGGCGTCGGCCGACGCCAGGTCGTTCGGGTCGAAGCCGGGCGAGTTGGCCATGGCCAGGACCTGCCCGGTCTGCGTGTCCTGGACGACCACGTACCCGCGGTCCGCCTTGGACTGCTTGACCTGCTCGGTGATGGCGTTCTGCGCGGCCCACTGGATGTCGCGGTCGATGGTCAGCTCGACGTCGGAGCCGGCCACGGCCGGGGTCTCGGTGGAACCCGCGGTGGGCACCTCGCGGCCGCCGGACTGGGCGTAGCGGATCTTGCCGTCCTTGCCGGTGAGCTCCTTGTCGAGCTGCGACTCGATGCCGCCGCCGCCCTTGCCGTCGGCGTTGACCCAGCCCAGTATCCCGGCGGCCAGGCCGCCGTTCGGGTAGACCCGCTGGCTGCTGGGGTCGGCGAAGACACCGGCCAGCACGTTGACGGTGCTGTGGTCGGTCCCGGCCTTGGCGGTCAGCGCGGCCTTCAGGTCCTTGATCTGCTTCCAGACCTGCGGGGTCTGCCGGGTGGCGAGCCGGACGTAGCGCAGCTCCTTGTTCGCGGGCCGCAGCAGCTTGACGAGGTCGGCCTGGTTCCTGCCGAGGATCGGGGCGAGCAGCGCGGCGGCCTGCTCGGGTCCGTCGTTCACCTTGAGCTGCTTGCCGGTGAACATCGTGGGGTCGGCGGTGATGTCGTACGCGTCCTCGCTGATCGCCAGCGCCACGCCGTTGCGGTCGGTGATCCCGCCGCGCTCGGCGGCCAGGGTGTGCACGACGTACCGGTTCTGCTCGGCCATCGCCGCGTACGCGCCGGCGTCGACGGCCTGGACCTGGAGCAGGCGCCCGACGAAGACCATCAGCACCAGGGTCAGGGCGAGGCCGACCATGCGCAGCCGGGGGCGGGGGCTGCCCAGACGCAGGGCAGGCGCGGCCGCGGGGCGCGGGGTGCCGGGACGGCGGACCGGGCGGGCGCCGGGGCCGGGCTGCCGCCGGACGGCGCCTCTGGGGTCCCGGGGGCGGGGCGGCTTGGGCGGGCCGGGCACGCGGCGGCGCGGCGATCGCCTTTCTCCAGAAGTGTCTGGCACTTCCGTCACCTGCCGGGGGTCGGGGTCGGGGACGTCACGGGGGTGGCACCCGGGGCCGGCGTGGAGGTCGCCGTCGGGGTGATCACCGGCACGAAGACAGTGGGCGTCGGAGCGCCGGCGGACGGTGTGCCGAGGGCCTCGGGGGCGAGCGGCACGGTCGTCTGCCGGAGGGCGGCGGGGCTGGGGACGCCCTTGACGGTGCCGTCCGGGTCGAGGAAGACCGGGTCGCCGCCGGGGACCATGCCGAGCTCGCGGGCGCGGCGCTGGAGGGCGTCGGGGGCGGAGTAGGCGTCGATGTCCCGCTGCAGGGCCTGTTCCTCGTCGGTCAGGTTCTTGGTCTGCTTCTGCAGGTCGTCGAGTTTGAACGAGCCCTCGCTGAGCGCCGAGTTCAGCACCAGCAGACCGATCAGGCCGCCGCCGAGGAGCAGGACGACGAGCAGGACGAACGGGGTGCGGGCGGCCTGGTTGGCCCGGCCGCCCGGGAAGAGCCGGGCGAGCCGGGCCGCCCGCCCCCGCAGCTCGGGTTTCCTACTCACGTGTCCTCCGGTGGGTCCGGAAACCCCGCTCGCTCACTCGGCTTCCTCCCTGATGCGCTGGGCTCCCCGAAGACGTGCCGGGGCGGCCCTGCGGTTCTCGGCGACCTCTTCCTCGGTGGGAAGTTCGGCACCGCGCGTGAGCAGCTTGAGCCGGGGCTGGTACTGCTCGGGCACGACCGGCAGCCCGGGCGGCGCGGTGGTGGCGGCGCCGGCCGCGAACACCTGCTTGACCAGACGGTCTTCGAGCGAGTGGTACGACAGTACGGCGATCCGGCCGCCGACCGCGAGGGCCTTCACGGCGGCCGGGATCGCCCTCTCCAGGACCGCCAGTTCGCCGTTGACCTCGATGCGCAGCGCCTGGAAGGTGCGCTTGGCCGGGTTGCCGCCGGTGCGCTTGGCGGCCTGCGGCAGCGCGTCGCGGATCAGCTCCACGAGCCGGGCGCTGTTGCTGAACGGTTCCTTCTCCCGCTCCCGGACGATCGCCGAGACGATCCGCTTGGCCTGCTTCTCCTCGCCGTACGCGTACAGGAGCCGGACGAGCTCGCCGGCCGGGTAGGTGTTGAGGACGTCCGCGGCGCTGATGCCGGTCGTCTGGTCCATGCGCATGTCCAGGGGCGCGTCCTGGGCGTAGGCGAAGCCCCGGTCGGCCTCGTCTAGTTGCATGGAGGAGACGCCGAGGTCGAAGAGCACGCCCTGCACGCGCGCGATGCCGAGGCGTTCCAGTACGCCGGGGAGCTCGTCGTAGACGGCGTGCACCAGGGTGGCGCGCTCGCCGAAGGGGGCGAGCCGCTCGCCGGACAGGCGCAGGGCCTCCTTGTCACGGTCGAGGGCGACCAGGCGGGCCTCGGGGAAGCGGGTCAGCAGCGCCTCGCTGTGGCCGCCGAGGCCGAGGGTGCAGTCGACGACCACGCTGCCCGGCCGCTCCAGGGCGGGTGCCAGCAGATCCAGGCACCGCTGGAGCATCACCGGGACGTGTCGACTCTGGCTCAAGGGGGCCTCTCAGGTTCCGGCAACGGGGACGCACCGCCGGGTCCCCGCCCGCTCGGTACGCACACCGCGCACGTGGGGAGACGGCCCGGGCGCCGTGCCGGGGTCTCCGGGGGATGTCACCAGCGGGGAGAGCCTCGCCTCCCGCTTCGCGCCACTTTAGTCCACCGTGTCGCGCGGTCAATCAACCGGCCTGCGCGGCGCGTACGGCGTCCCGGCCGGGACGGGTATTCACCGGGAATCATCCGTGCGGCCCCGTTTTGCCCTCCGTGTGGGTTAGCTCACAACAAGCCACGATGACGTTCTTTGTCCCTTCTCACAGGAGGCCGTGACTGCCCTTGACCAGTAACGTCGTGACTATGACGACTTCCGCAGCAGCTCCCACTGGATCCGAAGACGCCATAACCATGGGCGGCACCGTGACGGATCGCCTGGTCGACGCCAACCGGACCTACGCGTCCGCCTTCACCGACCCCGGCATGGACGCCCGGCCCGTGCTGCACGTGGCCGTGGTGGCCTGCATGGACGCCCGCCTCGACCTGCACCAGGCGCTGGGCCTGCAGCTCGGCGACTGCCACACCATCCGCAACGCCGGCGGCGTGGTCACCGACGACGTGATCCGCTCCCTCACCATCAGCCAGCGCAAGCTCGGCACCCGCAGCATCGTGCTGATCCACCACACCGGCTGCGGCCTGGAGGCCCTCACCGAGGAGTTCCGCACCGAGCTGGAGATGGAGGTCGGCCAGCGCCCGGCCTGGGCGGTGGAGTCCTTCCGGGACGTCGACCAGGACGTCCGGCAGTCCATGCAGCGGGTGCGCACCTCGCCGTTCCTGCTGCACACCGACGACGTACGCGGCTTCGTCTTCGACGTCCGCACCGGCCTCCTGCGCGAGGTCGACCCGGCCTGACCGCTCCCCGCCCGGCTGCCCGCGAGGTCTCACCCGGCCGAGCGGCCCGACGGCGACGACCGTCGGCAGCCGGGCCGGCCCGTCCCCCGCGGCCGCCCGCCATGCCTCCGGCGGCTCCCCGTCACCCCGCGTCGCCCGACGTCGGTCCGGGCGCCTCGGCCCGTCGATCAGACCGTGTGCCCCGGAACGCGCCGGCCGTAAGCTGTCGGCCCGCTGTCGAATAGGCGGCCGAAAGGCCGTAAGACCGACATAGTGCGGGCAGTTGTCCACAGGCGAGTGACACGAATCGGTAACGGCAGCAAGAATGCGGTGTGGGACGTCACGCGGAACCATTCACGCGTGGTGTCCGTGATTCGGGGTGGGCCGGTAGTGCGTGCAATGCGCCGGCCCGAGCAATAACGGGCCGAGGAGGGCCGGGTGACGACCTATGACGATCGAGCGAGCCTTAGTGATCTGACCGCCACTGTGGAGCGGGTCCGCAGTTCGGTGGAGGGTGTGATCGAGGGCAAGCCCGAGGTCGTACGGCTCTCGCTGACCGTACTGCTCGCCGAGGGGCATCTGCTGATCGAGGATGTACCCGGCGTGGGCAAGACGATGCTGGCGAAGGCGTTGGCGCGGTCCATCGACTGCTCGGTGCGGCGCATCCAGTTCACGCCGGACCTGTTGCCGTCGGACATCACCGGTGTGTCCATCTGGGACCAGCAGCGCCGGGACTTCGAGTTCAAACCGGGCGCGATCTTCGCCCAGATCGTGATCGGCGACGAGATCAACCGCGCCTCCCCCAAGACGCAGTCCGCGCTGCTGGAGTCGATGGAGGAGCGGCAGGTCACCATCGACGGGCAGACCTACGAACTGCCCAGCCCGTTCATGGTGGTGGCCACCCAGAACCCGGTCGAGATGGAGGGCACCTACCCGCTGCCCGAGGCCCAGCGCGACCGCTTCATGGCCCGCGTCTCGGTCGGCTACCCCAGCGTGGAGGCCGAGTTGCAGATGCTCGACATCCACGGCTCGGTCAACCCTCTCGACGACCTCCAGCCGGTGGCGCACGCCCATGACGTGGTGAAGCTGATCGAGGCCGTGCGCGGGGTCCATGTCGCCGAGCCGGTCCGCCGGTACGCGGTGGACCTGGTCGCCGCCACCCGCACCCACCCCGACCTCAGACTCGGCGCCTCCCCGCGCGCGACGCTGCACCTGCTGCGCGCGGCGAAGGCGTCCGCCGCCCTGAGCGGCCGGGAGTACGCGCTGCCGGACGACGTGCAGACGCTCGCCGTCGCGGTGCTGGCCCACCGGCTGCTGCCCACCGCCCAGGCCCAGCTCAACCGGCGCACCGCGGAGCAGGTCGTCCAGGAGATCCTGCAGTCCACCCCGGTGCCCGCGGCCCCCCAGCAGCAGACCGGCTTCGGCGGTCTGGGCCGGGGCGTGCCGGCGTATCCCCAACAGCCCCCGCGGAGTCTGTGATGAGCGCCCCCGCCCAGGCCGACCGCGAGGAGACGGGCGGGATCCGCACGGCCCTGGCCGGGCTGACCACCCGCGGCCGGTCCTTCCTCGCGGCCGGCATCGCGGCGGTGATCTGCGCGTACATACTCGGCCAGGCCGATCTGCGCCGGGTCGGGCTGCTGCTCGCCGTACTGCCGCTGATCTGCGCCACCGTGCTCTACCGCACCCGCTACCGGGTGGCCGGCAGCCGCCGGCTCTCCCCATCGCGGGTGCCGGCCGGCAGCGAGGCCCGGGTCCACCTGCGGATGGACAACGTCTCGCGGCTGCCCACCGGTCTGCTGATGCTCCAGGACCGGGTGCCCTACGTCCTCGGCCCGCGTCCCCGCTTCGTCCTGGACCGGGTGGAGCCGGGCGGCCGCCGCGAGGTGTCCTACCGGGTCCGCTCGGACCTGCGCGGCCGCTATCCGCTGGGCCCGCTCCAGCTGCGCCTGACCGACCCGTTCGGCATGTGCGAACTGACCCGGGCCTTCTCGACGTTCGACACCCTGACCGTCGTCCCGCGCGTGGAGCCGCTGCCGCCGATCCGGATCGGCGGCGAGGCGAAGGGGTACGGCGACGGGCGGCAGCGCTCGCTGGCCCTGGCCGGCGAGGACGACGTGATCCCGCGCGGCTACCGCCACGGCGACGACCTGCGCCGCGTGCACTGGCGCTCCACCGCCCGCTACGGCGAGCTGATGGTGCGCCGCGAGGAGCAGCCGCAGCGCGCCCGCTGCACGGTGCTCCTTGACACCCGGGGCGGCGCCTACGAGGGCGCGGGCCCGGACTCGGCGTTCGAATGGGCGGTGTCCGGTGCCGCCTCGGTCCTGGTCCACATGCTCGAACGCGGCTTCTCGGTCCGGCTGTTGACGGACACCGGCAGCTCGGTGCCCGGCGAGGGCGCCGACGGTTTCGCGGGCTTCGGCCAGGAGTCGGCGGAGGCCGCCGGGCTGCTGATGGACACCCTGGCCGTGATCGACCACTCGGACGGCACGGGCCTGTCCCGGGCCTACGACGTGCTGCGCGGCGGTAACGAGGGACTGCTGGTGGCCTTCCTGGGCGACCTCGACGAGGAACAGGCGACGGTGGCCGCGAAGATGCGCCAGCGCAGCGGCGGCGCCGTCGCCTTCGTGCTGGACCCGGACACCTGGGTCAGGGAGCCGACCGACGTGCCCGCGCCCGGCAACGCGCACGAGGAGCGGCTGCGGATGCTGCGCGAGGCCGGCTGGACGGCCGTCGGCGTGGAGCGCGGCGCCTCGGTGACCGAGCTGTGGCGGCAGGCCGGCCGGGAGCGCACGGGGCTCGCCGCGCTGGGCGGGGAGGCACGGTGATGAGCGGACGGGCCCGGCTCGCCCTCACCGCGGCCGCGGCGACGCTGATGGCGTCCTGTGCCCTGCTGCCCCTGGTCTCCCCGATGACCTGGCTGTTCCAGGCCGCGTTCCTGGTGGCGGTCCAGACCGGCGTGGGCGCGGCCGCCCGGCGGGTGCCGCTGACCCGCCCGCTGACCGTGGCCGCGCAGGCCCTGGTCACGCTGCTGACGCTGACCATGGTCTTCGCGCGGGGCCACGCGCTCGCCGGGGTGATCCCCGGCCCGGACACCTTCCGGTACTTCGGCGACCTGCTCCAGCAGGGCTCGGACGACGTCAGCCGGTATGCGATACCCGCGCCGCTGACGCCCGGCATCCGGCTGATGGTGATCGGCGGCGTGCTGGTCGTCGGGCTGGTCGTGGACACTCTCGCGGTGACCTTCCGCAGCGCGGCCCCGGCCGGGCTGCCGCTGCTCGCGCTCTACTCGGTGGCGGCGGGCCTGTCCGACGGGCCGACCGACTGGCTGTGGTTCCTGGTGGCGGCAGCCGGCTATCTGATGCTGCTGCTCGCCGAGGGCCGGGAGCGGCTCTCGCAGTGGGGCCGGGTGTTCGGCGGCGCCCCGCGCACCCCGGGCGGCCAGGAGAGCGGCGCGGTGGCCCCGGCGCGCACCGGGCGCCGGATCGGCTTCGCCGTGCTGGGCGTCGCGCTGTTCGTGCCGTTCGCGATGCCCTCGATCCAGGGCGGTCTGCTGGACGCCGCCGGGACCGGGGTCGGCATCGGCAACGGGAACGGCGGCACGATCTCCGCCGTCAACCCGCTGGTGTCGCTGCGGGACAGCCTCAACGTGGACGAGGACCGGCAGGTGCTGTCCCTGAAGGCCAGCGACAACGCCGACGTCTCCGACCTGTACCTGCGGATCGTCTCCCTGGACGACTTCGACGGCACCACCTGGAAGCCGGCCCAGCGGCACATCACCGGCGTGCCGGACAAGCTCCCGACCCCGCCCGGCCTCGGCGGTGACGTCAAGCGGACGACGGTGAAGTCGACGATCACGGCGGCCGACTGGTACGCCCAGGACTGGCTGCCGATGCCGTACCCGCCGAGCGGGGTGAAGGTGGCCGGCACCTGGCGCTACGAGCCGGTCGGGATGACCCTGGTCGGCGACCACGGGCAGAACACGCGGGGTGAGACCTACCAGGTCACCAGCCTGGACGTGCAGCCGACGGCCGAGCAGCTGGCCGCGGCGCCGGAGCCGTCGGCGGCGATGAAGAGGGAGTACACCAAGGTGCCCTCCTCGCTGCCGTCGGTGGTGGCGAAGACGGCGCAGGAGGTCACCGCGGGCTCGACCAGCCACTACGAGGAGGCGGTCAGGCTCCAGGACTACTTCGCGGTGTCCGGCGGCTTCCAGTACGACACCCAGGTGGAGGTCGGCCGGGGCGAGGGCGCGATCGCGAACTTCCTGAAGCAGAAGCGCGGTTTCTGCGTGCACTTCTCGTTCGCGATGGCCGCGATGGCCCGGACGCTGGGCATTCCGGCCCGGGTCGCGGTGGGCTTCGCGCCGGGCACCCCGCAGGCGGACGGCACGGTGTCGGTGGGCCTGAAGGACGCGCACGCCTGGCCGGAGCTGTACTTCGAGGGCGTGGGCTGGACCCGCTTCGAGCCGACCCCGACCCGCGGCACGACGCCGTCGTACACGCTGTCGCAGACGCCGGGCTCCGCCGTGCCGGACGAGCCCCTGCCGTCCAAGGGCGCCTCGACGGCACCGTCCGCCTCGGCCTCGCAGAGCGAGAGCTGCACGCCGCAACTGCGCAAGCAGGACGCCTGCTCCAGCCCATCGGCGGCGGCCGCGGTGCACAGCGGGGACGGCGGGCCGCCCTGGTGGCAGCTGGCCCTGTGGGCGCTCGGCGGTCTCGCCGTGTCGGCGGTGCCGCTGGCGCCGATGCTGTACCGGCAGCGGGTGCGGGCCGGCCGGCTCGGGGCCTACGACCGCACGCCCGCGGGCGTGGCGGCGCACACGCTGGCGGTCTGGCTGGAACTGACCGACACCGCCTGGGATTTCGGCATCCCGCCCGACGAGTCGCAGACCCCGCGCAACGCGGCCGCCCGGATCGTCCGGCTCGGCCGTCTGGATCCGGCCGCCGGGGCCTCGGTGCACCGGGTGGCGGACGCGGTCGAACAGGTGCTGTACGCGCCACGGCCGCGGCTGACGGCGGGCCTCGCGGACGACGTCCGCAGGGTCTCAGCCGCGTTCAACGGCACGGTCGGGGGCCCTGCGCGCCTGCGCGCGCTGTTCGCTCCGCGGTCGGCCGTGCGCGCGGTGTGGGCGGCGTCGGCGGGCTGGGCCCGGCTGCGGGAGCGGGCGACGGCGCTCCGGCCGCCCCTGCGAAAGCCCTCGGGGCAGGAGAGCTGACGGGGGCTGGCCGCGGGGGCCGGGGGGTGGGGTCGCTTACCGGCGCTGGCAGGGTGCCGCTGCGCCCACCCGTGCCGCCCTGCGGCACGACTGCCCGCAGCTATGCGGGTGACGCGGCTACAGCGCCCCGTGAGGGGCGCGGGGCTGTGGTCGATATGCGGCTCCGCCGCGTGGGCGCGACCAGCCCCCACGCACCCGCAGGGGCTCACGGCCATCGGCAAGGCCTCCGGCTCCGGCCGCGGC
This sequence comes from Streptomyces sp. NPDC086519, assembly GCF_040686075.1. Classification (NCBI taxonomy): domain Bacteria; kingdom Bacillati; phylum Actinomycetota; class Actinomycetes; order Kitasatosporales; family Streptomycetaceae; genus Streptomyces; species Streptomyces sp. NPDC086519. The sequence continues at coordinate 48,165 of NZ_JBFBJL010000016.1, read as the reverse complement.
CGGCAACGCCCGAGGGGTGACCGCCGTCAGCGGTCACCCCTCGGTCACGCTCTGTTTTCGGTCTCCCGGCGAAGCCTCACTGGCCCTGTTCGTCGCGGCGGCGCTGCCAGCGCTCCTCGATGCGGTCCATCATGGAGCGCTTCGGCCGGCCCTGGCGGCGGGCCTGCGGACCGCCCACGGGCTGCTCACCGGGCTTGGGGGCCTTGCGCCAGCCGGTGACGGCGAGGACCGCGCAGCCCAGCATGACGAGGAAGCCCACCACGCTGACCCAGACCTGCTGAACGACCATTCCGGCGATGAGGAGCGCGATACCCACGAGGAAGCCGGCGACCGCCTGGTAGACCCGTCGCCGGGTGTACATACGCAGGCCGCTTCCCTCAAGCGCTGTCGCGAACTTGGGGTCTTCGGCGTACAGCGCTCGCTCCATCTGCTCAAGCATTCGCTGCTCGTGCTCAGAGAGCGGCACGGCGTCCTCCTCATCGTGCAGTCGCCGGGGCGACCCGGGGGGTCCCTTCAGGATAGGCAGGGAATCGCCCCCGTGAAACCCGCCCCTCTAGGCCAATTGGCCAACCGGAATCCGCCACGACAGTCCCGGCTCGCTGAAGCTTCCATTCCCCAGGAGCCGACCCGTCATGCCGGGCGATCTCCCTCGATCATACGGCGCAAACCCCTCGATCGGGGGGCCTGTGGCGTACTCCATCCGCTGTCGAGCCCCTGATCAGCAGGGTCGCCTCAGGAGGATCTCAGGCCCCGGCGGCACCCGGTGTCTCGCCTAGCACATGCAGCTGGGTGGCGACGGAGTGGAAGGCGGGGAGCTCGGCCGCGGCGGCCTCCAGCTTGAGCAGGGCGTCGAGGGCGCCGGGCTCGGTGTCCACCAGGACGCCGGGGACCAGGTCGGCGAAGACCCGCACGCCGTGCACGGCGGCGACGGCCAGGCCCGCGTCCTCGACCAGGCCGGTGAGCTGCTCGGCGGTGAAGCGGCGCGGCATCGGGTCGCCTTCGCCCCAGCGGCCGTCGGGGTCCTCCAGGGCCTGCTTGGCCTCCTTGAAGTGGCCGGCGAGGGCGCGGGCGACCACGGCTCCGCCGAGCCCGGCGGCGAGCAGGCTGAGGACGCCCTCGGAGCGCAGCGCGGCCACCGTGTTGCGCACGCCCTCGGCCGGGTCGTCGACGTACTCCAGGACGCCGTGGCACAGCACCACGTCGTGGCCGCCGCGCTCGACCACGTCGAACAGGCCGAGGACGTCGCCCTGGACGCCCTTGACCCGGTCGGCCACGCCGGCCTCGGCGATGCGGCGCTCCAGCGCGAACAGCGCGTTCGGGCTGGGGTCGACGACGGTGACGCGGTGGCCGAGCCGGGCCAGGGGGACGGCGAAGTTGCCGCTGCCGCCCCCGGTGTCCAGGACGTCCAGCGCGTCCCGGCCGGTGGCCTTGACCCGGCGGTCGAGGGCGTCCTGGAGGACCTCCCAGACCACGGCGGTACGGAGAGAGGCGCGGGGTCGAGTGGGGTCCGGCACGGCAGTTGACTCCTCGGCGCGGCACCGCCTGTTGCCCGGCGGCGCGAACTCGGTGCCTCCCCGGCCCGAGGTGCGGGCGGAAGGAAGACTTCAGGCGTTCTCCACCCTATTGCCTCCGCACCTGATTGCCGCCGCCGTGCCTGGTCATCCCGCGTCGGGCAGCTCCCTCCCCGGGGGACCGGCCGGCCGGTCGCCGTCCTCCCGGCGCGGCTGTGGCAGCACCGGCTGGAGGACGAGCATCCGCTCGACGATGCGGAGGAACATCGCCACGTCGCGTATCAGGTCGTCGGCGTCCCGGCGGCCCACCGCGCCCTGGATGCCGGCCTCGGCGCGGGCCCGGCGGCGGGCGCCGGAGGCGAACAGGGCGCTCCACTCGGTGAGCTCGGGGGCGACCTCGGGGAGCACCTCCCAGGCGCTGCGGATCCGGGCCCGGCGCCGGGGCGAGGTCTCGGGGCGGGCGCGGGCGGCGAGCACGGCGGCCGCGGTGCGCAGGGCGGCCAGGTGGGCGCTCGCGTAGCGCTCGTTGGGGGTGTCGAGCAACTCGGCCTCGTCCAGCGCGGCGCGGGCCCGGGTGAGCAGGTCGAGGGCGGCGGGCGGGGCCGTGGCCCGGCGGAGGACGGGGTGCACATCGCTCGCCGGGCCGGTCAGTGAGGGGGCAGGGCCGCCGGGGCGGCGCCGGTGGGCGGCGGCCGCTGACGAGTTGGCCATGACGAACCTCCTGTCGTCTCAGTGACGGCGCCCTCACACGGGGTGCCGTATGTGCCCATCGTGAGGTATGGCACTGACAATCCGTTCTGACCTGGGCTTTTGCTTCGATCGCGGGTTCGGGATAGTTTTTGCACTGACCAGTCAGTTTAAAAACTATGCGGCAGGGGGGAACCTGTGCACGGCGTACCTGTCACAGCCGAGCACCTTGGGCTCAGGGGCCCGCGGGGCTGGGCGTTCCGGGGGGTCTCCCTGGACGCCGGGCCGGGCGCGCTGATCGCGGTGGAAGGGCCGTCCGGCTCCGGCCGCACGTGCCTGCTGCTCGCGCTCACCGGCCGGATGAAGACCACCGAGGGCACCGCGACCGTCGGCGGAGCCCGGCTGCCCAAGCAGCTCGGGGCCGTACGGCGGATCAGCGCGGTGGCGAACGTGGCCGGGGTCACCGACCTCGAACCCGCCCTGACCGTCGGCGAGCACCTGCGCGAACGGGCCCTGCTGCAGAGCCGGTTCGGTGACTCGCTGCGTGATCTGGTGCGGCGCCCCGGGGCGCGAGCCGCCAGTGCGGGGCAGCGGGTGGGCGACGCCCTGGCCGCCGCCGGGCTCGACCTTCAGTCGCTGCCGAAGGGCGCCCGGACCGCCGTACGGGATCTGGAGCGGATCGAGGCGCTGCGGCTGTCCGTGGCGCTGGCGCTGGTCGGCAAGCCGCGGCTGCTGGCCGTGGACGACGCCGACCTGAAGCTGTCGCAGGACGAACGCAGTGAGATGCAGAGGCTGTTGGCGTCGATCGCCGCGGCCGGGACGACGGTGGTGGCGGTGTGCGGGCAGGCACCGGCGGGGGCCCTCGTCGTACGCACCGGGAACGCGGAGGCGGCACAAGAGGGGGAGGCCGGCGATGCGCTCGCCACGACTGGCCGCGCTTGAGCTCAGGCGCTTCGGACGGGGCAGGCTGCCGCGCGCGGCCCTGGTGGCCCTGCTGGTGCTGCCGCTGCTGTACGGCGCGCTGTACCTGTGGTCGTTCTGGGATCCGTACGGCCGCCTCGACCGCGTCCCCGTGGCGCTCGTGAACGACGACAGGGGGGCGAGCGCGAGCGGCCGGCGGATCACCGCGGGCGACGACATCGTCGCCGGGCTCAGGGACAGCAAGTCCTTCGACTGGCACGAGGTGAGCGCCGCCGAGGCCCGCCGGGGCGTCGAGAACGGCACGTACTACCTGTCGCTGACCATGCCCGCCGACTTCAGCGCGCGCATCGCCTCCAGCGCGGGCGACTCCCCTCGGACCGGCGCGCTCCAGGTGCGCACCAACGACGCGAACAACTACATCGTCGGGCAGATCTCCCGCACGGTCTTCAACGAGGTGCGTTCGGCCGCGTCCACCAAGGCGTCCCGGTCCTTCCTGGACCGGATCTTCATCTCGTTCTCCGACCTCCACGGGCAGACCGCGCGGGCCGCCGAGGGCGCCGACACGCTCGCCGGCGGCATCGGGAAGGCCGAGCAGGGGTCGAAGGACCTCGCGGACGGCCTGTCGGACGCCAAGACCGGCAGCGGGAAGCTCGCCCGGGGGATCAGGAAGCTGGACACGGGCGCGGGGACGCTGGAGGACGGCTCGCGGCAGGTCGCGGACGGCACCCAGGTACTGGCGGACCAGGTCAACGGCGTCTACGGCAAGGTCGGCCCGTACCTGGCGAAGAACGAGAAGACCATCGGTGACACGGCCCGGCTGGTCGCCGACTCGGCGCGGACCGTACGCGGCAACCTGGGCGTCCTGGTGAAGACCGCCCCGGCGGCCGCGAAGACGGCGCACGCGGCCGCGGACACCCTGGACGAGGTCTATGCGACGCGCTGCCCGGCACAGCAGCCGGCCGACCCGGTCTGCCCCGACCTGAAGAAGGCCAGGGACGCCGCCGCCGACGTGGCGTCGGTCGCCGACGACCTGAACGCGCTGATCGCCGACCAGAACGGCGACCTGAGGACGCTCGACGAGAACCTCCGCACGCTCCAGACGCAGGCACAGGCCCTCGCCGACCGCGCCCCGCACCTGTCCGAGGACGTCGCCGGCGCCGTCAAGAAGATCAACAAGCTGAACGACGGCGCGGCCCGGGTCGCCGCGGGCGCCGCGAAACTGCACACCGGCCTCGGGACGGCCACCACCGGCGCCACCGGCCTCGACGCGGGCCTAGGCAAGCTCAGGACCGGCGCCTACGACCTCGACGGCGGGCTCTACAAGCTCGTCGACGGCTCCAACACCCTCGCCGGCGGCCTGCACGACGGCGCGCGCAAGATCCCCGACTACGACAAGCAGGAGCGCGACCGGCGCACCGGGGTCATGGCCGACCCGGTGCAGCTCGCCTCCCAGGACCTGCACAAGGCGCCCAACTACGGCACCGGGTTCGCCCCTTACTTCATCCCGCTCTCCCTGTGGGTCGGCGCGATGGTGGCCTACATGCTGATCCCGCCGCTCAACCGGCGTGCCCTGGCGGCCGGTTCGGCGGCCTGGCGGATCACGCTGGCCGGCTGGCTGCCGGTGGTCGCGATCGGGGTGCTGCAGACGGCGGCCCTGATGGCCGTGCTGCACTGGGCGATCGGGCTCCAGATGGTCCGCGCGGCCGGCACGGTCGGGTTCCTGTTCCTGGTGGCGGCCTGCTTCGGGGCGATCGTGCAGTGGCTGAACGCGCGCTTCGGGGCGGCGGGGCGGATCCTGGTCCTCGCCCTGCTGATGCTCCAGCTGACGTCGGCGGGCGGCACGTATCCCGTGCAGACCAGTCCGGGCTTCTTCAACGCGATCCACCCGTTCCTGCCGATGAGCTACGTCGTGGCGGCACTGCGGCGGCTGATCACGGGCGGCGGGCTGGGACCGGTGTGGCAGGCCTGCGCCGTCCTGGCGGCGTTCACCGCGGGCGCGCTCGCGCTCACCGCGCTTTCGGCCCGGCGCCGCCAGGTGTGGACGCTGGACCGCCTGCATCCCGAGCTGAGTCTGTGAGGCCCGCCGTCATGCCCTCCTCTTCCGTGCCCGCGCGGGGCGCCGTTCCTGTGAGAATCGGGACCATGGAAAGCAGCAGCACCACGGGCGGCAGCACACGCCGTGAGGCCACCCGGCAGAAGCTCTACGAGGCCGCCGTCACGCTCATCGCCGAGCAGGGCTTCTCCGCCACCACCGTGGACGAGATCGCCGAACGGGCAGGCGTCGCGAAGGGCACCGTCTACTACAACTTCGCGAGCAAGTCGGTCCTCTTCGAGGAGCTGCTGCGGCACGGCGTGGGCCTCCTCACCGCGTCCCTGAGAGAGGCCGCCGAGCAGACCGCGCGGGAGGGCGGCAGCCAGGTCGACGCCCTGGACGCGATGGTCCGCGCGGGCCTCGTCTTCATCGACCGCTACCCGGCCTTCACGCAGCTCTACGTGGCGGAGCTGTGGCGCACCAACCGGGCCTGGCAGTCGACGCTGATGGTGGTCCGGCAGCAGGCCGTCGCGGTCGTCGAGGGCGTACTGCGCGAGGGAGTCGACAACGGCGAGTTCAGCGGCGAGATCGACATCCAGCTGACGGCGGCCGCGCTGGTCGGGATGGTGCTGGTGGCGGCCCTGGACTGGAAGTCCTTCCAGCCCGAGCGCTCCCTGGACGACGTCCACGCGGCCCTGTCCCGGCTGTTGCAGGGGCGGGTGAGCGGGAAGGGCTGAGCCCCTGCCGGCCGGGCCGCACGCGCGCGTGGGCGGACAAAAGCGCCGGTCCGTGGTGGCCGCGTCCCCCGCGGGCCGCCGTCGGACCGGCGCCTTTCGTGCACCCCGTTTCCCCCGGGTCCCCTCTCCCCTGTTTCCCCCGTGTCCCCCGTGTCTCGCTTCCGCCGACGCGAATCGGCGGAAGGAGCGGTCGAGGCGCGGTCGACGTTCCGCCGCCCCGTGTCGGCGGTGCCGTGCCCCGCGCCCCTCTCCGTGTCTCCACTCTCCCGTCCACGCAGGTCGCGGCCCATCCGCGCGCGTACTCAACTCGCCGCCTAGGTAGGCGTACTCAGGTGTGCGCGCACGGGCCCAGGACGTACGGCCGCCGACTGGTTACGATCGCGTCCGTGTCGGTACTCCCCTTGGTCTTCACCAGCGGCTGGGCCAGCGGAATCAACGCGTACGCGGTGGTGCTGCTGCTCGGCCTCTTCGGCGCGACGGGCCTGAGCGACGACGTCCCCGAGACGCTCCAGCGCCCCGAGGTGCTGATCGTCGCGGGCGTGCTGTTCCTGTGCGAGGCGGTGGCCGACAAGATCCCGTACGTCGACTCGGTGTGGGACTCCGTGCACACGGTGATCCGGCCGGCGGCGGGCGCCTGGGTCGGGGCGCTGCTCGCCGGGCACAGCGGCTCGCTCCCCGACGTGGCGGCCGGACTGGTCGGCGGTTCCACGGCGCTGGCCAGCCACGCCGTGAAGGCCGGTACCCGGATGGCGATCAACACCTCGCCGGAGCCGGTCAGCAACATCGTGGTGAGCCTGGCGGAGGATCTCGGAGTCGCCGGGATCGTGACGTTCGCGATGTTCCATCCGCTGGCGGCGGCGATCATCGCGGCGGTGCTGCTGGCGACCGGCCTGGTCGTGCTGGTGTTCCTGGTCTCCCGGATCCGGCGGTTCTGGCGCCGCCGCGCCCAGCGCCGGGAGGAACGGCGGCTCGCGGCGCGGGCGGGACGGCCACCCGGCTGACGGCCCGCCGGGCCGGACTGTCGGTGGCGGTGGATAAAGTCGCGGGCATGGGACGGATTGCGGTGATCGGCGCCGGGATGGGCGCCATGGCGGCGGCCGCCCGGCTGGCCGTCGCGGGCCACCGGGTGACGGTGTACGAGCGTACGGAGACCTACGGCGGCGGGGTGCGCCGGTTCGAGCGCGACGGGTTCGCCTTCGACACCGGTCCCGGGCTGCTGCCGCTGCCCGCCGTGTACCGCGATCTGTTCGTCAAGACCGGCAAGGAGCCGCTGGAGGACTGCGTCGAGCTGGTCCAGGTGGATCCGTCGGCGCGGCACGTCTTCGCGGACGGCACGGCGGTGTCCTTGCCGAACGCGTCCCGCGCGGGCGTCGTCACCGCCCTGGACGAGGCCCTCGGCGCCGGCGCCGGGCAGCGCTGGGGGGACTTCCTGGTGCGGGCCCGGGAGGCCTGGGACCGCACCAGGCGCCCGCTCCTGGAGGAGCCGCTGTGGCCGAACTGGCAGGTGCTGGCCGAGCGCGAGCCGTACCCGTCGGTCCCGCACAGGAAACTGCTGCGCACCCGCCGGGCGACCACCCTCGCCGAGATCGGCGCGTGGGAACTGCGCGACGAACGGCTGGCCGCCCTCCTGAACAGCCACGCGCTCGCGTACGGCCTCAACCCCCGTGACACGCCGGCGAGCGCGGCCGTGCTGCCGTACCTGGAGCACGCCTTCGGCACCTGGTATGTGCGCGGTGGCGTACGCGAGTTGGCACGTGCGGTGTACGAGCGGTGCGTGCGGCGGCGGGTCGAGTTCGTGTTCGGTGCCGAGGTCACGGCGGTGCTGGCGAAGGACGGCCGCGCGGCGGGGGTGGAGCTCGCCGACGGCGGTGTGGTCGACGCGGACCATGTGGTGGCCGGAGTGGATCCGGTGCGGCTCGAGAGGCTCACCCGGCTGACGGGGTGCCGGCTGGACGCCGAGGGTGATGTGCGGGCCGACACGAAGTCGGCGCGCGCGGTCCGCCTCACCGTGCTGCTCGCGCTCCGTGGCGGGCCGGAGGCCGGTACCGTCCACCGCACGATCGTGCACGCGCCGGACGACGAGACCGAGTTGGACCTGCTGACCGCGCCCGGCGGCGACCGGCCGGTGCGCCCCACCGTGACGGTGCTGCGCCCCGACGACCCGGCGCTCAGACCGGACGACGACCACGAGTCCGTGGTGGTGTCGGCGGTGCTGTCCAGGGACGCCGGCTGGGAGAACGACAGCACGGCCCGGGCCTGTACGGACCTCCTCCTGGAGGCCGCCGAAGCCGCCGTCCCAGGACTGCGGCAGCGCCTGCTCTGGCACGAGACACGGCTGCCCGAACACGCCACGGACGCCCCGGGACCGGAGGAGGTCCCGGCTCCCGCCCTCGCCGCCGGCAAGGGCCGCTTCCTGCACCCGGCCAACACCACCCGGCTCCCCGGGCTGTACCGGGTGGGCGGCTGGTCGCATCCCGGTGGCGGGCTTCCGCATGCCGGCATGTCGGGGGCGCTGGTGGCCGGACTGATCGTGGAGGGGCCGGAGTTCCGCGGCTCGCAGTGAGCCGGTGAGCCGGGCCCCTCGGGGACGCTCCGGCCTCAGAAACGGTACTGCTGCTCGTCGTACCCGTTGCCCTGCTGCTGCTGCCCCTGCCCGTCGCCCTGGTAGGGGTACGGCTGCTCCTGCGGGAGTTCGCCGCCGTAGGTCTCGTCGGCGCGCTGCTGCGGGACCCAGACCCCGCCGGCCGGGGTCTCTCCGTAGCCGCCGGTGCCGTACTGGCCCTGGGCGTACCCCTGCTGGTCGTACTGCTGGGTGCCGTACGACGACTGGTCGTACCCGGCGCCGCCGTACGTCTGGTCGCCGATGTACGGGTCGGAGTAGTTGGCGTACTGCTGCTGGCCGCCGCTCGTGTCGTAGCCGTACTGCTGCTGGCCGTAACCCGAGTAGTCGTAGGCGTAGTTCTGGTCGGTGCCCTGGGCGGCGTACGCCTGGTCCTGGCCGGCGGTCGCGTAGGCGGCGGCCTGCTGGTCGCCGGTGGCGGCGTAGCCGGAGTCGCGGTAGACGCCGTACGAACCGGTGTCGTCGGGCATCGGCTGCGGCTCGTACACCGCGGTGGACTCCGCCGCGCCGGGCTCCATGGTGCGGGCCGCCGGGGTGAAGACGTCGTCACGGTCGTAGTCGTCATTGCCGTAGGACGGCGTGCCGTTCGTGGCGTAGGCGCCCTGCTGCTCGGCGTAGGCGGCGTCGGCCGCGTCCGGGTCGGTGGCCTCCAGGCCCGGGTCCTCGTCCGGCTCGCCGCGGCGGCGCTTGATCAGGCCGCCGCCGTCACCCTCCGCGCCGGGGCGCTTGACCGCCCAGCCGGCCTCGAAGCCGCGGCGGAACGACAGCGTGACGTAGGTCTGGCCGACCGCGAAGGCGATCGCGCCCACCCCGATGACGATCACGGACGGGATCAGGACACCGAAGACGACCCCGAGGAAGCCGCCGAAGGCGAGCAGGCGCCAGCGCAGCCGCGCCTTGTACTGCAGCAGGACCTCGCCGAGCAACCACAGTGCGACGACGCCGAACGCTACGTAGAGGACCGTCCAGCCCATGTACGCCCCTCCTCCAGTGACCGCTACGCAGTGTGTCGTACTCCGGTGCGGCCGGTCTAGGCCTGCGGGGGATGGTGCAGGCCCAGGTTCTCGTAGATCTCCAGCGTGGCCGTGGAGTTGTTCAGCGTGATGAAGTGCAGTCCGGGCACTCCCTCGGACAGCAGCCGGGCGCAGAACTCCGTGGCGTGTTCGATGCCAATGGAGCGTACCGCCGCCGGATCGTCTTTGGCTGTGAGGATCCGCTCTTTCAGGGCGTCCGGGAAGGCCGCGTTGCTGAGTTTGGGCAGTCGTTCCAGCATCTTCACACTGGTGACCGGCAGAATTTCCGGGATGACCGGGGTGTCGCAGCCGGCCGCGGCGACCGAGTCGCGAAGGCGAAGGTAGGACTCGGGCTGGAAGAACATCTGCGTGATGGCGTAGTCGGCGCCCGCGCGGCACTTGTCGACGAAGTGCCGGATGTCGGTGTCCCAGTCGTCGGAGCGCGGATGCATCTCCGGGAAGGCGGCGACGCCCACGCAGAAGTCGCCCGACTCCTTGATGAGCCGGACGAGTTCGGCCGCGTAGGTCAGCCCTCGCGGGTGCGCCACCCACTCGCCCATCGGGTCGCCGGGCGGGTCGCCGCGCACCGCGAGCATGTTGCGGATCCCGGCGTCCGCGTACTGGCCGATGATGTTGCGCAGCTCGGCCAGCGAGTGGTCGACCGCGGTGAGGTGCGCGACCGGGGTGAGCGTGGTGTCGGCGACGATCTGCTCGGTCTCCTTGACCGTGCCCGCGCGGGTGGAGCCGCCCGCGCCGTAGGTCACGGAGACGAAGTCGGGGGCGACCGCCTCGACCCGCCGGAGCGCGCTCCACAGGTTCCGCTCACCCTTGGGGGTCTTCGGCGCCGAGAACTCGAACGAGTACGTGGTCTTGCCGGTGGCGAGCATGTCACGCACGGTGCGTGCGCGGTCAGTCCTGGTGGATGCGGTTCCGAGGGCCATACCCGCAGGTTAGTCAGGCGCGGACGGCCACCCAACCGAACTCGTGATATTTGCCCGAATTGTCGACCTCATGTCCGAATACTGGACAAGTTTCCGGACAGCGGCCCCCTGCCCGTCACCGCGAGCGCAGCCGCTTGGCGAACTCGGCCGCCGCCGCGCCCGGGTCGTCGGCCGCGGTGAGCGCGCGGACCACGACCACCCGGCGGGCGCCCGCGTCCAGCACCTGGTCGAGGTTGCCGAGGTCGATGCCGCCGATGGCGAACCAGGGGCGGTCGGTGCCCAGGGCGGCGGTGTACCGCACCAGGCCGAGGCCGGGGGCGGGGCGGCCGGGCTTGGTGGGGGTGGGCCAGCAGGGGCCGGTGCAGAAGTAGTCCACACCGTCCTGCACGGCGGCCGCGGCGGCCTCGGACTCGGCGTGCGTGGAGCGGCCGATCAGGACGTCCGGGCCGAGAATCGCACGGGCGGCCGACACCGGCAGGTCGCCCTGGCCGAGGTGGAGCACGTCGGCGCCGGCCGCGTGAGCCACGTCGGCGCGGTCGTTGACCGCGAGCAGCTTGCCGTGCCGGGCGCAGGCGTCGGCGACCACGGCGAGGTGCTCCAGCTCCTCGCCGGCCTCCATGCCCTTGTCGCGCAGCTGCACGATGTCGACACCGCCCGCCAGGACCGCGTCCAGGAACCCGGCGAGGTCGCCCTGCTCCTTACGGGCGTCCGTGCACAGGTAGAGCCGGGCATCGGCCAGCTGGGCGCGGGCGGTGTCGGGCATCGGTCTTCCCCCGTTGTGTCGGTACTGGTTGCCTCAGACGGCGAGCGCCTGGGCGCGGCGCTTCACCTCCGTGCCGCGATTCTCGCTGAGCGCCTGCGCGGGGGTGCCGGGCAGGGTGGCGTCCGCGGTGAAGAGCCACTCCAGCATCTCTTCGTCCGTGAAGCCGTCGTCCCGCAGGAGCGTCAGGGTCCCGGACAGGCCCTTGACGACCTTGTCCCCGTCGATGAAGGCGGCGGGGACGTGCAGCGCCCTGTTCTCACCGCGGCGGACGGCGATGAGCTGGCCCTCCTTGACCAGCTGCCGCACGCGCGTCACCTCGACGTCCATCATTTCCGCGATGTCGGGGAGGGTGAGCCAGGCGGGGACGAGGGCATCGATCTTTGCGTCAATCTCGGTCACGGGATCCAGGGTAGGCGTTCCTGCGGGGGGACCGCGATGGTAGGGCCGGGAGGGTCGTCGTTCGGGTGCACCGCCGTAGGGGCTGGTCGAGCCCACGCGGCGGAGCCGAACATGTCACAGCCCCGCGCCCCTTGGGGGCGCGTTTCCCTCGGGGCGCTCTCAGGCAGTCGTGGCGTTCTTGAGCGGATTCCCCGGGTCGGACAGGGCCTCGGCGTCCATTCGGGTGCCTGCCTCGATCAGGCGGCGGCCCTGGGCCAGGTCCCGGGGGCGGCCTACCGCCAACAGGGCTACCAGGCGGGTCTCGCGCAGCCAGCAGACGCTCCAGGACGGGCCGGCCGGGTCGCCGCGCCAGATCAGGCGGTCGGCCGCGGCGTGGTGGCCGGCGTACTGGACGAAGCGGCCGAACTGCTCGGACCAGAAGTACGGGACCGGGTCGTAGAGGGCGTCGGTCTCGCCGAGGATGTTGGCGGCGACCGTGCGCGGGCCCTGCAAGGCGTTGTCCCAGTGGTGGATGAGCAGGCGCTCGCCGTAGCGGCCGGACGGGAAGGAGGCGCAGTCGCCGACCGCGTAGACGTCGGGCGCGCTGGTGCGCAGGCGGTCGTCGGCGAGCACGTCGCGGTGCGCGCCCAGCTCGATGCCGGAGCCGGTCAGCCAGGCGGTGGCCGGGCGGGCGCCGATGCCGACCACGACGGCGCCCGCGGGCAGCCGGGAGCCGTCGTCGAGCACCACCGCGCCGGGCTCGATGTGCGCCACGCGCGCGTGGGTGCGCAGTGTGGTTCCGCTGTCCGCGTACCAGGCGGTCATCGGCGCGGCGACCTCGGCGGGGAGCGCTCCCGCGAGCGGGCGGTCGGCGGCCTCCACGACGGTCACCGCGCAGCCGGCCTCGCGGGCCGCGGTGGCGAACTCGGCGCCGATCCAGCCCGCACCGACGACCACGATGTCGTGCTGCCGGGCGAGCACGGGCCGCAGCCGCTCGGCGTCGTCCAGGGTGCGCAGGAGATGGACGCCGGGCACGCCCTCGGTGCCGGGCAGCGTGATCGGCTCGGCACCGGTGGCGAGGACCAGGACGTCGTACGGCACCGGTCCGGCCTCGGTGTCCAGCTCGTGGTCGGCGGTGCGCACGCCCAGCGCCTCGCGGCCCAGCACCAGCTCGATGCCGAGCGCCTCGAAGTCGACCTCGAAGGCGGACCCCTCCGACTTGCCGAGCAGCACGGCCTTGGAGAGCGGCGGCCGGTCGTACGGCTGGTGCGGCTCGGCGCCGATCATTGTGACGCTGCCGGTGAACCCCCGCTCGCGCAGGGCGACGGCGGTCTGCACCCCGGCCATGCCCGCGCCCACGACGACCACGCGCCGCGTCTGTGACGTGCCCCGTCGCTGTGTCTGCTCGCTCACCTGACCACCATAGACAAGAACGATAGACAACTGACGAAGAGTCAGTCAGGGGTCGGGGCGAGTGACCTGTTCCACAGCGCCGTCCGAGGCCGTCTTACGAGGGCGGAGCCGCGCGGGCTAGGGTGGCGGGGAAGCACACGCGGGAGCCCGGACGCACCGGGCTGAGAGGGAGGCTGGCGGCCTCCGACCGTACGAACCTGATCCGGGTCATGCCGGCGAAGGGAGGGGCTGGACGCCCATGTCCTCACGTACGTCCGACGTCCTCGTCATCGGGGGCGGCATCATCGGCCTGGTCACGGCCTGGCGAGCGGCTCAGCGCGGGCTCACCGTCGCCGTGGCCGACCCCGAGCCCGGCGGCGGGGCCGCGCAGGTCGCGGCCGGGATGCTGGCCGCGGTCACCGAACTGCACTACGGCGAGCAGACCCTGCTGGGGCTCAACCTGGCCTCCGCGCGCCGCTATCCCGGCTTCGCCGCCGAGCTGACCGAGCTCACCGGCCACGACCTCGGCTACCGGTGCTGCGGCACTCTCGCGGTGGCCCTGGACGCCGACGACCGGGCCCATCTGCGCGAGTTGCACGCCCTCCAGCAGCAGTCGGGCCTGGAGTCCGAGTGGCTGTCCGGGCGGGAGTGCCGGCGCCTTGAGCCGATGCTCGCGCCGGGCGTGCGCGGCGGGCTGCGGGTCGACGGCGACCACCAGATCGACCCGCGCCGGCTGGCGGGGGCGCTGGTGGCCGCGTGCGAGCGGGCCGGGGTGGTGTTCCACCGCGACTGGGCGGAGCGCCTGGAGGTGGTACGGGAGCGGGCCGCCGGTGTCCTCACCCGCGCGGGTGAGGCGCTGGGCGCGGACCAGGTGGTGCTCGCCGGCGGGAGCCTGAGCGGCGAGCTGGCGGGCGTGCCCGAGGACGTGCTGCCGCCGGTGCGGCCGGTGAAGGGGCAGGTGCTGCGGCTGACCGTGCCCGCGCGGTACGCGCCGTTCCTCAGCCGGACCGTACGGGCCGTGGTACGCGGCGGGAACGTCTACCTGGTGCCCCGGGAGAACGGCGAGCTGGTCGTCGGCGCGACCAGCGAGGAGCTCGGCTGGGACACCACGGTCACGGCGGGCGGTGTGTACGAGCTGCTGCGCGACGCGCACGAGCTGGTGCCCGGGATCACCGAGCTGCCCCTGACCGAGACCCGGGCCGGACTGCGCCCCGGCTCCCCCGACAACGCGCCGCTGCTCGGGCCGACCCGCCTCGACGGGCTGCTGCTGGCCACCGGCCACTACCGCAACGGGGTGCTGCTCACACCGGTCACCGGAGACGTGATGGCGGAGCTGCTGGCCGGCGGCGAACTGCCGCAGGAGGCCCGTCCGTTCACACCGGCACGGTTCGATCCCGTCCCCGCCGCACTCGTGGAGCAGACCGTATGAACACCTCCGTCACCATCTCCGTGAACGGGGAGCGCCGCCAGATCGCCCCGGGAACCGCTCTCGACACCCTTGTACGGTCCCTCACGGCCGCGCCGTCCGGGGTGGCCGCGGCCGTCAACGAGACCGTCGTACCGCGCGGGCAGTGGGCGGCCACCGGGCTCGCCGAAGGTGACCGCGTGGAAGTTCTCACCGCCGTGCAGGGAGGCTGAGCCATGGCCGACGACGCGTTCGTCCTCGGGGGTACGACCTTCTCCTCCCGGCTGATCATGGGGACCGGCGGTGCGCCCAGCCTGGAGGTGCTGGAGCGGGCGCTCGTCGCGTCCGGGACCGAACTGACCACGGTCGCGATGCGGCGGGTGGACCCGGGGGTACGGGGTTCGGTGCTGTCGGTCCTCGAACGGCTCGGGATCCGGGTGCTGCCGAACACGGCGGGGTGCTACACCGCCGGGGAGGCCGTGCTGACCGCCCGGCTGGCGCGGGAGGCGCTGGGGACCTCGCTGGTCAAGCTGGAGGTCATCGCCGACGAGCGGACGCTGCTGCCGGACCCGGTCGAGCTGCTGGAGGCGGCGCAGACGCTGGTGGACGACGGGTTCACGGTGCTGCCGTACACGAACGACGATCCGGTGCTGGCCCGCAAGCTGGAGGATGCGGGGTGCGCCGCGGTGATGCCGCTCGGGTCGCCGATCGGGTCGGGGCTCGGGATCCGCAACCCGCACAACTTCCAGCTGATCGTCGAGCACGCGCGCGTGCCGGTGATTCTGGACGCGGGAGCCGGTACGGCGTCGGACGTGGCGCTGGCGATGGAGCTGGGGTGTGCGGGGGTGATGCTGGCGTCGGCGGTGACGCGGGCGCAGGATCCCGAGCGGATGGCTCACGCCATGCGGGCCGGGGTGGAGGCGGGGCGGCTGGCCCGGCTGGCGGGCCGGATCCCGCGCAGGTATCTCGCGGAGGCGTCGTCTCCCGCGGCGGGCCTGGCCGTGCTGGACCCCGAGCGCCCCGCGTTCTGAGCGCCGGCCCGCTCCCGTCTCGCCTCCCATCCACGCACCGCCCGAAACCGTCTGCCGGGAAGCGGGGCTCTCCCGTGGGGGCCGAGCGTCGTCGGCGGCTGCGGGAAAGGGGAGAAGGCATGCCCGGGGCGGGCGTCGTCGGCGGCTGCGGGTGGGCAGGTGCATATTTCAGCCGGGTGTGAAGCGTCACAGGTGCGCTGCAGTCCCCCGGGGTAAGCGGTCTCACCTGTGGGGTGCCGGCCGGTGCTCGTACACTCGCCGGGTGGATACGACCCTTCAGGACCCCCTTGTCGGGCAGGTGCTCGACGGCCGTTATCGCGTCGATGCGCGGATCGCCGTCGGCGGGATGGCCACGGTGTACCGGGCCCTGGACGTCCGGCTGGACCGCGTCCTCGCGCTCAAGGTGATGCACCCGGCGCTCGCCGCCGACGCGTCCTTCGTCGAGAGGTTCATCCGGGAGGCCAAGTCGGTCGCCCGGCTGGCCCATCCCAATGTCGTCCAGGTCTTCGACCAGGGGGCCGACCGGTCGTATGTGTATCTCGCCATGGAGTACGTGGCCGGGTGCACCCTGCGTGACGTGCTGCGCGAGCGTGGTGCGCTGCGGCCGCGGGCCGCGCTGGACATCCTGGAGCCGGTGCTGGCCGCGCTGGGCGCCGCGCACCGCGCCGGGTTCGTGCACCGGGACATGAAGCCCGAGAACGTGTTGATAGGGGACGACGGGCGGGTCAAGGTCGCGGACTTCGGGCTGGTGCGGTCCGTGGACTCCGTGACCAGCACGACCGGCGCCGTCCTCGGCACCGTGTCGTACCTCGCGCCCGAGCAGGTCGAGAGCGGGGCCGCCGATCCGCGCGTCGACGTGTACGCGTGCGGTGTCGTGCTGTACGAGATGCTCACCGGGCAGAAGCCGCACGACGCGGACTCGCCCGCGGTCGTTCTGTACAAGCATCTGCACGAGGACGTGCCGGCGCCGTCCGCCGTCGTGCCGGGGCTGGCCTACGAGCTGGATGAGCTGGTCGCGCTCGGGACCGCCCGCGATCCCGGGGTCCGGCCGTACGACGCGGTCGCGCTGCTCGCCCTGCTGCGACAGGCGCGCGGCGCGCTCGGTGCCGAGCAGTTGGACGCCGTACCGCCGCAGGCGCTGGCGGGCGCGCATGACATCGCCGAGGACCGGACCAGTGTCATACCCGGGTCGCCGGCCTCCCCCACGCTCGGCTTCGGTCGCGCGGGGGAACCCCCGTCCCGGCCCCTGCCGGTCAACGAGGAGGACGAGGGGGCGCTGCGGACCAGCAGGTTCGAGGCGCCGCCCGGGCCCGACCGGCGGCGCGGGGGCCGCCGGTCCCGGCGCGGGCTGGTGACGCTCGTGATCGCCGTGCTGGTCGTCTTCGGCGCCGGAGCCGGCGTCTGGTACATCAACTCCGGGCAGTTCACCAAGGTGCCGCCGCTGCTGTCGAAGACCGAGGCGCAGGCCACCGCGCGGCTGAAGGAGGCCGGGCTCGACGTCGGATCGGTGGAGCACGCCTACAGCGACACGGTGCGGCGGGGCACGGTGATCAGCACCGACCCGGCGGCCGGCGAGCGGATCCGCAGCAACGACTCGGTGGCGCTCACCATCTCCGACGGCCCCGAGACGGTGAGCGTGCCGGATGTGCAGGGCCGCACGGTGGCGAGGGCCAGGGCGCTGCTGCGGGCCGACGGGCTCGAACCGGGCATGGTGACCCGGGAGTTCAGCGAGAACGTGCCCAAGGGGTCGGTCATTTCGTCTGATCCGGGGGCGGGCACCGAGCGGCACGCGGGGACCGCGATCGCGCTCGTCGTCAGCAAGGGTGCCCCGGTCGACGTCCCGGACGTCACCGGCGACGGCCTGGACGACGCCCGGCAGAAGCTTCAGGAGGCCGGGCTGAAGGTGACGGTGTCCGCCACCGAGATCAACTCCGAGTACGACCAGGGGCAGGTCGCCCGGCAGACCCCGGCCGGCGACGCGCAGGCCGCCGAGGGCGACACGGTGACGCTGACCCTGTCCAAGGGACCCGAGCTGGTCGAGGTGCCGAACGTGGTCGGGGCGAGCGTGGACGCCGCGACCAAGCTGCTGGAGCAGTCCGGTTTCCAGGTCAAGGAGGACCGCGGGCTGCTCGGGCTGTTCGGCGACACCGTGCGGAAGCAGTCGGTGGACGCCGGGGAGCAGGCGCCCAAGGGGTCGACGATCACCATCACCATCCGCTGACCGGGCGCGGGCCGCGCCGTGACACCCTTGACGGGTGAAGAGTCAGCAGTCGGGTCCCGCCCGCAACCCCGTCGGCGGCCATGTCCCGGTGGCCGGCGGCCTGCACTCGGTGGGGCTGTCGTACGCCCGTGAGCTGCGGGCCGAGACCGTGCAGGTCTTCGTCGCCAACCCGCGCGGCTGGGCCACCCCGGCGGGCAGTCCGAAGCAGGACGAGGCGTTCCGCGCGGCCTGCGCGCAGGAGTCGATCCCGGCGTATGTGCACGCCCCCTATCTGATCAACTTCGGCTCGCACACCGAGGCGACCGTGGAGAGGTCGGTGGAGTCGCTGCGGCACTCGCTGCGGCGCGGCCGACAGATCGGGGCGCGCGGCGTGGTCGTGCACACCGGGAGCGCGACCGGCGGCCGGGCCCGGGACGTGGCGCTGAAGCAGGTACGGACGCAGCTGCTGCCGCTCCTCGACGAGCTGACCCATGACGACGACCCGTTCCTGCTCCTGGAGTCCACCGCCGGGCAGGGCGCCTCGCTCTGCTCGCGGACCTGGGACTTCGGCCCGTACTTCGAGGCGCTGGACGCCCATCCGAAGCTGGGTGTGTGCCTGGACACCTGCCACGTCTTCGCCGCCGGGCACGACCTGACCGGGCCGAGCGGGATGCACCAGACCCTCGACCTGCTGGTGTCGACCGTCGGCGAGGGGCGGCTGAAGCTGATCCACGCCAATGACTCGAAGGACGTGGTCGGCGCGCACAAGGACCGGCACGAGAACATCGGCGCCGGGCACATCGGCGAGGACCCGTTCCGTGCGCTGATGACCCACCCGGCGACCGCGGGCGTACCGCTGATCATCGAGACGCCCGGCGGCAAGGAGGGGCACGCGGCGGACGTCGAGCGGCTCAAGCGGCTCCGGGACGGCTGACGCCCTCGCCGGACGGCTCACCCCACCGCCGGCGGCGCCGGCGCCTCAGAGCTCCGGGCCGTCTCCGGGACCCTCCTGGTAGGAGTAGCGCTGCTCCCGCCAGGGGTCGCCGATGTTGTGGTAGCCGCGTTCCTCCCAGAAGCCGCGCCGGTCGGCGGTCATGTACTCGACGCCGCGGACCCACTTGGGGCCCTTCCAGGCATACAGCTGGGGCACGACCAGGCGGACCGGGAAACCGTGCTCGGCGGTGAGGAGTTCGCCGTCCTTGTGGGTGGCGAAGACGGTGCCCTCGGCGGCGAAGTCCGCGAGGCGCAGGTTGGCGCTGAAGCCGTACTCCGCCCAGACCATCACATGGGTGACCTCGGGGGCGGGCGGCGCGAGCTCCAGGACGGTCCGCGCCGGGATCCCGCCCCACTCCGCGCCGAGCATGCTGAACTTCGTCACACAGTGCAGATCGGCGACCACGGTGACGTACGGCAGGGCCGTGAACTGCTCGTGGTTCCAAAGGTGCACGCCCCCGTCGGCGGTGGCGCCGAAGACCCGGAACTCCCATCGCTCGGGCCGGAACCTGGGCACCGGGCCGTAGTGCGTGACCGGCCAGCCGCGCTGCAACCGCTGGCCCGGCGGAAGCCCGGCTCCCGCGGTTCCCCGAGACGCGTGCTCCACCGGATGACCCATGCCTTCCATCCTGACAGACCACGGGCAGTGCACCCGACCAGGCAGACCACGCAAAGATCAGCAAATCACTCAATTAGCACCAGACATCCACTTACTTACTAAGTCCGCACTTACTGGACGATCTTCTGTGCCGGTGCAATCATGCGCCGCAAACGTCCCATCCGTCCGGTACGGAACCCACGCGGAAGGAGCCTCTGCGATGCAGGGCGACCCCGAGGTCATCGAATTCCTCAACGAGCAGCTCACCGGCGAGCTCACCGCGATCAACCAGTACTTCCTGCACGCGAAGATGCAGGAGAACTTCGGCTGGTACAAGCTCGCGAAGTACACCCGGCACGAGTCGTTCGACGAGATGAAGCACGCCGAGGTGCTCACCGACCGGATCCTGTTCCTGGAGGAGCTGCCCAACTACCAGCGGCTGTTCCACGTCCGGGTGGGGCAGACCGTGAAGGAGATGTTCGAGGCCGACCGGCAGATCGAGGTGGAGGCGATCGACCGCCTCAAGCGCGGGATCAAGGTGATGCGCGACAAGGGCGACATCACGTCCGCGAACATCTTCGAGGACATCCTGAAGGACGAGGAGCACCACATCGACTACCTCGACACCCAGCTGGAGCTGCTGGAGAAGCTCGGCGAGGCGCTCTACATCGCGCAGGTCATCGAGCAGCCCGAGAGCAGCTGAGCACCGGTCCTCAGGCCGCTTCGTCGAGCGCGGCGACCGCCTCGACGGCGTCGACCGCGGCGAGCACCGGACGGCCCTGGCCGGCCGGCTCGCGGCGGGGGCAGGCGCCCCGGCCGAGAATCGCCTGGATACGACGGACACACGAACCGCAGTCCGTACCCGCCTTGCAGGCGGACGCTATCTGCCGGGGGGTGCAGGCGCCGTCCGCCGCGTGCTGCTGGACCTGGGCCTCGGTGATGCCGAAGCAGCTGCAGACATACACGCGGTTCACCTCCCGACAGGACGGGTCTCTTCACTGCCCTCCCGCTTTCCGGTGAGGCAAACCTAACCTTACCCATCCCTGAGGGGCCGCGAAAGTGCGAAGGGCGCGGATCCGGTGTGATCCGCGCCCCAGAGCACTGCCGGAAGCCCTACTGGTCCCGGTACATCTCCGCGACCAGGAAGGCCAGGTCGAGGGACTGGCTGCGGTTCAGCCGCGGGTCGCAGGCCGTCTCGTAGCGCTGGTGCAGGTCGTCGACGAAGATCTCGTCGCCGCCGCCCACGCACTCGGTGACGTCGTCACCGGTGAGCTCCACATGGATGCCGCCCGGGTGGGTGCCGAGGGCCTTGTGGACCTCGAAGAAGCCCTTGACCTCGTCGAGCACGTCGTCGAAGCGGCGGGTCTTGTGGCCCGAGGCCGCCTCGAAGGTGTTGCCGTGCATCGGGTCGGTCACCCAGGCCACGGAGGCACCCGAGGCGGTGACCTTCTCGACCAGCTCGGGGAGCTTGTCGCGGACCTTGTCCGCGCCCATCCGGACGATGAAGGTCAGCCGGCCCGGCTCGCGGTCCGGGTCGAGGCGGTCGATGTACCTCAGCGCGTCCTCGGCGGTCGTCGCCGGGCCGAGCTTGAGACCGATCGGGTTGCGGATCCTGGAGGCGAACTCGATGTGCGCACCGTCCAGCTGCCGGGTGCGCTCACCGATCCACACCATGTGCGCCGAGACGTCGTACAGCCTGCCGGTGCGCGAGTCGACCCTGGTCAGGGCGGACTCGTAGGCCAGCAGCAGCGCCTCGTGCGAGGAGAAGAACTCGACCGTCTTGAACTCCTCCGGGTCCGCGCCGCAGGCCTGCATGAAGTTCAGCGCGTTGTCGATCTCACGCGCGAGCTGCTCGTAGCGCTGGCCCGACGGGGAGGACTTCACGAAGTCCTGGTTCCAGGCGTGCACCTGGCGCAGGTCCGCGTAGCCGCCGGTGGTGAAGGCGCGCACCAGGTTCAGCGTCGAGGCGGAGGCGTTGTACATCCGCTTCAGCCGCTCGGGGTCCGGGATGCGGGCGGCCTCGTTGAAGGCGAAGCCGTTGACGGAGTCGCCGCGGTAGGTCGGCAGCGTCACGCCGTCGCGGGTCTCGGTCGGCTTGGAGCGCGGCTTGCTGTACTGGCCGGCGATCCGCCCCACCTTCACCACGGGCACCGACGCGGCGTACGTCAGCACGGCGCCCATCTGGAGGAGGGTCTTGAGCTTGTTGCGGATGTGGTCGGCGGACACCGCGTCGAAGGCCTCGGCACAGTCGCCGCCCTGGAGAAGGAACGCCTCTCCCTTGGCGACGGCCGCCATCCGGGCGCGCAGCTGGTCGCACTCGCCCGCGAAGACGAGCGGCGGATACGACTCCAGCTCCGCAACGACTGCGCGCAGAGCCTCGGGGTCGGGGTACTCGGGCTGCTGCGCCGCGGGCAGGTTTCGCCAGGTGTTGCCAGCACCGAGGCTGGTCTTAGCGTTCACGGTCACCTCGTAAACATTACGGGGTCGTGTCGCCATATTTTCCTCCGGCTCGACTGGTGAGACGCGGTGATTGTCCTGTGGACAGGGCGGGCGGTGGGGTAGGGTTTCCCGCATGTTCGCGCATTCGACTCGGAACTGGTGGTGGACCGCTTCTCCGGCGGCCCACTGACTGCGCGTACGCAAGACTTCGCGAAGGCCGCCCGGAGGGGCGGCCTTCGGCGTTCCCGGGGCCGTTCCTCTCCCGCCTGTCTCCCTGACATAGGACCGCAGAGGAACCATGGACCTGAACCAGCTGCTCCACGACGACCGCCCCTTCGCCCTGCTCCGCCGCCGCACCCCCGGCCACGACGAGAGCACGGTGGAGGTCCTGCTCGGCCCGGTCACCGCCCACGACCGGCTCGCCGACCTGCCCGACGAGGGGCTCGCCCTGATCCCGTACCGGCAGATCCGGGAGCGGGGGTTCGACGTGCGGGACGACGGAACACCGCTGCTGGTGCTGACCCCGACGGTGGTATGTCACATTCCACTGGACGAGGCCCTCGCGACCCTCCCCGCCCACGACGTCCGCGTCGAAGGCGGCGCCTTCGACGTCGACGACGACGCGTACGCGCGGATCGTCGGCCGGGTGCTGCGCGAGGAGATCGGCCGGGGCGAGGGCGCGAACTTCGTGATCCGGCGGACGTACGAGGGCGAGATCCCGGGCTTCTCACGCGCCGACGCGCTGGCCCTGTTCCGGCGGCTCCTGGAGGGCGAGCGGGGCGCGTACTGGACGTTCGTCGTGCACACCGGGGACCGGACGCTGGTCGGCGCGAGCCCGGAGGTGCACGTCCGGATGTCCGGCGGCACGGTGGTCATGAACCCGATCAGCGGCACGTACCGCTATCCCGCCGAGGGCCCCACCCCCGAGCACCTGCTCGGCTTCCTCGCCGACGGCAAGGAGATCGAGGAGCTGTCGATGGTCGTCGACGAGGAGCTCAAGATGATGTGCACGGTGGGGGACATGGGCGGGGTGGTCGTCGGCCCGCGGCTGAAGGAGATGGCGCACCTCGCGCACACCGAGTACGAGCTGCGCGGGAAGTCCTCGCTGGACGCGCGGGAGGTCCTGCGGGAGACCATGTTCGCGGCGACCGTCACGGGGTCCCCGGTGCAGAACGCCTGCCGGGTGATCGAGCGGCACGAGGTCGGCGGACGCGGCTACTACGCCGGTGCGCTGGCCCTGCTCGGCCGGTCCGCGGGTGGCGGGCGGGAAGCATCCGCCGGCGCCCAGACCCTGGACTCCCCCATCCTGATCCGCACCGCCGACATCGACGCGGACGGCCGGCTGCGGGTCCCCGTCGGCGCCACGCTGGTGCGCGGCTCGGACCCGGCGAGCGAGGTCGCGGAGACGCACGCCAAGGCGGCGGGCGTGCTGGCGGCCCTCGGCGTACGACCGTCCCGGCCCCGGGGCGAGGAGACGCGGCCCCGGCTGGCGGACGACCCCCGGGTGCGGGCCGCGCTGGACGGGCGGCGGGCCGCGCTGGCGCCGTTCTGGCTGCGGATGCAGGAGCGGACCGGCGAACTGACCGGGCACGCGTTCGTGGTGGACGCGGAGGACACGTTCACCGCGATGCTCGCCCACGTGCTGCGGGCCGGCGGACTCGACGTCACCGTCCGGCGCTACGACGAGCCGGGGCTGCGGGCGGCCGTGCTCGCGCACGAGGGGCCGGTGGTGCTCGGCCCCGGCCCCGGCGACCCGTCCGACCTGGACGATCCGAGGATGCGCTTCCTGCGGGAGCTGACGGCGACCCTGATCCGGGGCCACCGGCACGGGGTGCTGGGCGTCTGCCTCGGGCACGAGCTGATCGCAGCAGAGCTGGGGCTGGACATCGTCCGCAAGGAGGTCCCCCACCAGGGCGCGCAGATGACCGTGGACCTGTTCGGGCGCCCGGAGACGGTCGGCTTCTACAACAGCTTCGTGGCCCGCTGCGACGAGGAGGCGGCGCGGGAGCTGGCGGCGCACGGCATCGAGGTGAGCCGGGCGGAGAACGGCGAGGTGCACGCGGTGCGGGGTCCTGGTGTCGCCGGGGTGCAGTTCCATCCCGAGTCGATCCTCACGCTGAACGGCGCCGCCGTGGTGCGCGAGCTGATCGGCGAGCTGCGTGGCAGCGGCACGTTCTCGGCGGAGAGGCCGGTCCGGTAGTCCCCTCCGCGCGCCGTCACGGTGGCCGTGGCGGCGCGCGGGTCGAGGAGAGGCGGCCGGCGGCTGTCAGCCGAAGAACACCCCGACCTCCTCGTACAGCTTCAGGTCGACGGTCTTCAGCTTGGCCGTGGCCTCCGCGATCGGCACCCGGACGATGTCGGTGCCGCGCAGCGCGACCATCTTGCCGAAGTCCCCGTCGCGGACGGCGTCGACGGCGTGCAGGCCGAAGCGGGTGGCCAGCCAGCGGTCGAAGGCGCTGGGCGTGCCGCCGCGCTGGACGTGCCCGAGGACGGTGGTCCGGGCCTCCTTGCCGGTGCGCTTCTCGATCTCCTTGGCCAGCCACTCGCCGACCCCGGAGAGCCGGACGTGCCCGAAGGAGTCGAGGGACTCGTCCTTGAGGACGACGTCCCCGTCCTTCGGCATGGCGCCCTCGGCGACGACCACGATCGGGGCGTACGACGCCTTGAAGCGGGAGGTGACCCAGGCGCACACCTGGCCGATGTCGAAGCGCTGCTCGGGGATGAGGATGACGTTGGCGCCGCCGGCGAGGCCGGAGTGGATGGCGATCCAGCCGGCGTGCCGGCCCATCACCTCGCAGACCAGGACCCTCATGTGGGACTCGGCGGTGGTGTGCAGGCGGTCGATGGCCTCGGTGGCGATGCCGACCGCGGTGTCGAAGCCGAAGGTGTAGTCGGTGGCGGACAGGTCGTTGTCGATGGTCTTCGGGACGCCGACGACGGGCACGCCGTACTCGTCGGTGAGGCGGGCGGCGACGCCGAGGGTGTCCTCGCCGCCGATCGCGATCAGCGCGTCGACCTCCAGTTTGGCGAGGTTGTCCTTGATCCGGCGGATGCCGTTCTCCTGCTTGAGCGGGTTGGTCCGCGAGGAGCCGAGGATGGTGCCGCCGCGGGGCAGGATGCCGCGTACGGCGGGGATGTCGAGACGGACGGTGTCGCCTTCGAGGGGTCCGCGCCAGCCGTCGCGGAAGCCGACGAATTCATAGCCGTACTCCTGCACGCCCTTGCGGACGATGCCGCGGATGACGGCGTTGAGCCCGGGGCAGTCGCCGCCTCCGGTCAGTACTCCGACCCGCATGGAAATGTCCCTTCGCCGCGGTTGCCTGGTGGGACTCACGCTAATGGTGATCCAGCTCACACAGGGATGGGCGGGTAAGGGCAATTCCGGTGAATTGTCGGGCGGTTGGTTTACGCGCTGCCCGAAGATCAGATCAGATCAGTCGTCGTCGAGTCCCGCCTCTATCGCGTACCTCACCAGCTCCACCCTGTTGTGCAGTTGCAGCTTGCCGAGGGTGTTCTGCACGTGGTTCTGGACCGTGCGGTGCGAGATGACCAGGCGTTCGGCGATCTGCTTGTAGCTCAGGCCCTTGGCGACCAGCCGCAGCACCTCGGTCTCGCGGTCGGTGAGCCGGGGCGCGCCGGGCCGGTCGGCGTCCGCGGCCGGGGCCGGCTCGGAGGCCAGCCGGCGGTACTCGCCGAGGACCAGTCCGGCGAGGCCGGGGGTGAACACCGGGTCGCCGACGGCGGTACGGCCGACCGCGTCGACCAGTTCCTCGGTCGAGGCGGACTTGAGCAGGTAGCCGGTCGCGCCGGACTTCACCGCCTCCAGCACGTCGGCGTGCTCCCCGCTCGCGGAGAGGACCAGGACCCGCAACGCCGGGTTGTGGCCGACGAGTTCCTTGCACACCTGGACACCCGGCTTGGCCGGCAGATTGAGGTCCAGGACGAGGACGTCGGGCGCCGCGGCCTTGGCCCGGCGCACCGCCTGCTCGCCGTCCCCCGCGGTGGCGACCACCTCGAAACCGGACTCGGTCAGGTCCCGGGCGACCGCGTCCCGCCACATCGGGTGGTCGTCGACCACCATGACCTTGATGCTCATCACCGCTCCGCCTTCCCCGGGGAGACCTTCGGTACCGTCAGCTCGACTTCCGTGCCCTGCCCGGGAGTCGAGAACAGCTCGGCGCTGCCGCCGAGGTCGCGCAGCCGCCCCCGGATCGACTGGGCCACCCCGAGCCGCCCCTCCCCCTCGGCCTGGGCGAGCCGGCCCTCCGGGATGCCGGGGCCGTCGTCCCGTACGGTCACCACGACCTCGCCGGGCTCGTCCTCGACCAGGATCCAGGCCCGCGCCCCGTCCCCCGCGTGCCTGCGCACATTGTCCAGGGCGGCACCGACAGCGGCGGCCAACTCGCGTGCGGCCGCCGGTCGCAGCTCCACCGGCGCGCCGGGCTCGGCGAGGCTGACCCGGGATCCGGCGTACGGCGCGAGCAGCGTGCGCAGGTCGACCGGACCGCTGTCGTCCGGTTCCTCGACCAGGCGTACGACGGCGCCCTGGGCCTCGTCCTCCGAGACCCGCGAGGGGGGCACCAGGCCGCCGGAGACCAGCGTCCGCAGGGCCACCTCCTGCTCCCCGGCCAGCCGGCCCAGCTCCCCCGCCTCGCCGCCGAGCACCGCGCCGCGCCGCTGCACCATGGCGAGCACCTGGAGCACGCCGTCGTGGATGTCCCGGGCGAGCCGCTCGCGTTCCCGGGTGGCCGCCTCGATCTCCAGGGCGCGGGCGAGGGTGCGCTCGGAGGCGCGGGCGACCTCGACGACGTACCCGATGGCGATGGAGGCGACCCAGACCAGGACAACGTTGTGGACGGTGTCACGGGCGGGGTGGCCGCGCTCGACCAGGTTGGCGGCGGCGACCGGCGTGGAGGCGAACGCGGCCCAGCGCCAGCCGCCCTTGAGGGCGTAGGCGAGGACCGAGCCGGCGGTCCATATCGACGGCAGGGTCGGGCCGCCCCGGTCGAGGTGGGCCTGGGTGACCACCCAGGGGGTCAGCACGATGCCGGTGAGCGCGAGGGCGAGGTCGACGGCGAGGAAGCGCTTGGTGCAGGCCGCCGCGCTCTGCACGCGGGGCAGGGTCGCCAGGGTCCAGACCGTCAGGACGGCGTAGTAGGCGATGGCGACGCCCGCGCGGTCGTACTCGTGGTAGGCCGACGCGAACAGGCCGATCGCGTACGGCAGGGTCAGCACGCGGTAGCCGGTGAGGGCACGCCACATGGGCTGCTCGACCGACATCCGTACGACGCGTTCCCGCTTGCTCATGACCCCCCGGTCCCTCTGCCGGCCCCCCGGCCCGTTTCCCCCGGTCCGCCGGTCTAGGACTCGGTGGCCTTCTTCTCGGCTTTCGCCGCTTCCTTCTCGGCCTTGGCGGCCTCCGCGAGCTGCCGCTTGGCGGCCGTCGCGTAGATGTCCACGTACTCCTGGCCGGAGAGTTTCATGATCTCGTACATGACCTCGTCGGTCACCGCGCGCAGCACGAACCGGTCGTGCTCCATGCCCTGGTAACGGCTGAAGTCCAGCGGCTTGCCGATCCGGATGCCGGGCCGCATCAGCTTGGGCATCACCTGCCCCGGCGGCTGGATCTTCTCCGTGTCGATCATGGCGACCGGGATGACCGGGGCGCCGGTCGCGAGCGCCACGCGCGCGAGGCCGCCGGGTTTGCCGCGGTAGAGACGGCCGTCGGGCGAGCGGGTGCCCTCGGGGTAGATGCCGAACAGCTCGCCGCGCTCCAGCACGTCTATGCCGCTCTGCACCGCGGCCTCGCCGGCGCCGCGCGCGCCGGAGCGGTCCACCGGGAGCTGGCCGACGCCCTTGAAGAAGGCGGCCGTGAGGCGGCCCTTCACGCCGGGCGTGGTGAAGTACTCGGCCTTGGCGATGAAGGTGACCTTGCGGTCCAGCACCGCGGGCAGGAAGAACGAGTCCGAGAAGGACAGGTGGTTACTGGCCAGGATCGCCGGGCCCTCGGCCGGGATGTTCTCCAGGCCCTCCACCCAGGGCCTGAAGGTGACCTTGAGCGGTCCCCCGATAGCGATCTTCATCGCGCCGTACAACAACCGAGTGCCTCCTGTATCCGTCGATCAGACCTTAACCCGGAGCGCCGTGAATGAGCCCGACGACCCTGGTCGGTGTCAGTGCCGTCGCGTACGGTGAAGCACAACTGGAGTCGTCGTCCGTGCCTTGTTCAGTTCCGCCCCTCTCATGAATTGGAGACCGAAGGTGCCGGTTCTCCCCGGAGCCGAGCCGTTCCGCCATGACGGCGGGGAGGTCGGCGTCCTCCTCTGCCACGGTTTCACCGGCTCGCCCCAGTCGCTGCGCCCCTGGGCGGAGCACCATGCGGCGCATGGCCTGACCGTCTCCCTGCCCCTGCTGCCCGGGCACGGCACCCGCTGGGAGGACATGCAGGTCACCGGCTGGCAGGACTGGTACGCGGAGGTGGACCGCGAGCTGCGGCTGCTGCGCGAGCGCTGCTCCCAGGTGTTCGTGGCCGGCCTGTCCATGGGCGGCACGCTGGCCCTGCGGCTGGCCGCCAGAAACGGTACGGGGGTGGACGGCGTGGTGATCGTCAACCCGGCGAACAAGGTGCACGGGCTGTCGGCGTACGCCCTTCCGGTGGCCCGGCATCTCGTGCGCACGACGAAGGGCATCGCCAGCGACATCGCCAAGCCGGGCGCCGCGGAGACGGGGTACGACCGGGTGCCGCTGCACAGCGCGCACTCGCTGCGGAACTTCTTCCGCCAGGTGGACAAGGAACTGCCGCAGGTCACTCAGCCGTTGCTGCTCCTGCGCAGCACCCGGGACCACGTGGTTCCGGCGGCCGATTCCGCCCGCATTCTGAGCCGGGTGTCCTCCACGGACGTAACGGAGGTCGTGCTGGAACAGAGTTACCACGTGGCGACGTTGGACCATGACGCGGACCGGATCTTCGAGGAGAGCCTCGCCTTCATCGGCCGGCTCGCACCCAGTGTCGGCAAGGAAGGGACGGCCGCAGTTGGCTGAGCACGACTCCGACCGCGAGGACCGCGAGCCGGACGAGACGGGGGTGCCCTTCGACGAGGAGGCCGCCTGGGCGGCGATCGTCGCGGGGTACGGCGAGGAACCGCCGGACCCGCCGGGCACGACGCCCTTCAAGCCGGTGCAGGACCTCGCGCTGCCGGCGATGGAGGAGGACGAGCCCGAGGCGCCCGCCGAGGCCGCCGGAACCGGGGCCGGGGCGGCCGAGGAGGAGCGGCCCGTGCGGCCGCTGGGCAGTTCCGTCTCCTTCGCGCCCGGGGTGGGCGGCCCGCGTGACTACACGGCGCCGGAGCCGTCCGAGGACGACTTCGACGAGGACGACGAGGGGCACTTCGTGCCGCCCGAGCCCCCGCCGCTGCCCGAGGCCGACACCACGGCCAAGTTCGCCTGGCTGGGCGTGGTGGGCGGGCCGGTCCTGCTGCTGCTCGCGGTGGTGCTGGGCTGGGACATGACCTGGTGGCTGGCGACGCTGGGCATCGGCGGCTTCCTCGGCGGCTTCGTGACGCTGGTGACCAGAATGAAGACCGACGACGACGAGGACGGCGGCGCCGGACGGGGAGCCGTCGTCTGACCGATCCGCGGCCGGCCGAGGGCCCGTCCGGAATCACTCCGGGCGGGTCCTCGCGTCTCCCGGCGCGCCCCCTCTTCCCGGAACATGAAGACGTACGTCCGGTTCTCGTATCCGACGGTGAGGCGCGGGCGCAGACCGCTAGGAGGCGGCGGGGACCCTGAGGGCGGCCAGGACCGGGAGATGGTCGGTGGCTGTCCTGAGATCCGCGTCGGTGAGGCCGGGGAGGCCGGTCGGTACGCCGCAGCCGAGCACCTCGATGCCCTTCGTCGCGAAGATGGCGTCGATGCGCTGATGGGGGTCGGTGGACCAGGAGGTGAACTCGCCGCCCCACGGCGCGGTGGTACGGCAGTCCTGGAAGGCGTCGGCCAGACGGCGGAAGGTGCGGCCGTCGGGGCGGTCGTTGAGGTCGCCGCCGGCGATGGCGTGCTCCACGCCCAGGCCGGCGACCCGGTCGAGCAGCATGCCGCCCTGCTCGTAGCGCTCGTCCTGCTGGAGGCTGAGGTGGAAGCTGGTGACGCCGAGGCGGGCGCCGCCGAACCGGACGACGGCGGTCGCGAGGCCGCGGCGGTGCAGGCCGGGGGTGAGGGGGAGAAGCACGTCCTCGGCGCGCTCGACGGTGGCGCGCAGGCCGCAGAGGATCGCCGGGCCTGCCGCCGTGGCACCCCCGGTGAGGATCACCAGGCCGGATGCCGAGGCGAGGCGGGCGAGCTTCTTGCGCCAGCGGAAGAAGCGGGGAGCTTCCTGGACCAGGACCAGGTCGGGGGCGCAGGCGGTGATCACCCTTGCCAGGGCCCGGGTGTCGTCCCGCATCGAGCGGATGTTGTAGCTGAGGACGCGGATGACGGCGGAACCGTCGGGCTCGGTGCGGGAGTTGGGGAGCGGAGCCATGTGGATCAATGTACGCCGGGTGGCGGGGCCGTGCGCCTGCTGGGGTGGGGCGCGAGGCGGGGTGGGCGACTGCCGGTGTGTTGTGGCTGGTCGCGCTCACGCGGCGGAGCCGCATGGTGACACCGCCCCGCGCCCCCGAAGCCCAGGGCGTCACATGATCGGGTCGGGCTCTCTCGCCAGGTCGGCGGCGCCGACCAGGCCGGCCTCGTTGCCCAGCTGGGCCGCGATGACATCGGCCACCGGGCGCCAGTTGCCGCCTACCAGCCAGCGCTTGTAGGACTTGCGGATCGGGTCCAGGACCAGTTCGCCCTCGTCCGAGAGGCCGCCGCCGACGATGAACGCGGAGGGGTCGAAGAGGGAGGCCAGGTCGGCGAGGCCGGCGCCGGCCCAGCGGGCGAGCTCGCGGTAGGAGTCGACGGCGACCGGGTCGCCCTGGCGGGCGGCCATGGAGATGTGCTTGCCCTCGATGCCGTCGGGGGTGCCGTCACCGAGGCCGAGCAGGACCTCGGCGTTCTCGGGGGTGGCGTTGGCACGCTGCTTGGCGTACCTGACCAGGGCGCGGCCGGAGGCGTACTGCTCCCAGCAGCCCTGCGAGCCGCAGCCGCACAGCAGCCCGTCCGGGACCATCCGGATGTGCCCGAACTCGGCGGCGACCCCGAAGTGCCCGCGGCGCAGCTTGTTGCCGATGATGATGCCGCCGCCGAGGCCGGTGCCGAGGGTGATGCAGATGACGTTGCGGTGGCCCTTGCCCGCGCCGAACTTGTACTCGCCCCAGGCGGCGGCGTTGGCGTCGTTCTCCACGACCACGGGGAGGCCGACGCGGGCCTCGACCTCATCCTTCAACGGCTCCTGGCGCCAGTCGATGTTGGGCGCGAAGTAGACCGTGGAGCGCTGCCGGTTCACGTAACCGGCGGCTCCGATGCCCACGCCGACGATCTCGTGCCCGGCACGGGCGCCCTCTACGGCGGAAGCAATGGCGTCCACGATGCCCTCGGGCGTGCCCGGGGTCGGCACCTTGTGGGTCGAGAGGATGTTGCCTTCCTCATCGACCACGCCGGCCGCGATCTTCGTGCCGCCGATGTCGACGCCGATGGTGAGTCCCATGAATCCCTCAGTTTCGGTCGAGCCCCGCTACGGCCAACCGTACCCGAGGCCCTGCCGTCGGGTTCTCGTCGTCCGTCCGGTGGATGGACCGGTCGGCGGTGCGGGGCGCGGACTCAGGGATGCGACGGGGCTGTCAGTCCAAGTCGATGCGTTCGCCGGGGCCGGGGCCGTCGTCCTTGTCGTGGCGGCCGGAGGCCCAGCGGGCCTCGTGGGTCTGGACCGCGGAGCGGTAGGCGGCGAGGAGTTCGCTGCCGGCCGCGGCCAGGTGGTCGAAGACGTCCGGGTTGCGCTCTATGACGGGCTCGACGGCGTTCTTCGCCTGCTGGACGACCTGCCGGACCACCTGCTGGGCGGCGGGTCCGGCGACCGCCCCGAGCAGCGGGGGCTGGATGCCGGAGAGCTTGTCGGCGACGGCGTCGACGAGTTTGCGCAGTTCCTCGGCGGCCGACCCGGGGGGCTGGCCGTACCGGGCGCGGCGGCGGGCCTTCTCGGCCTCCAGGTCCTCGGCGCAGGCGGTGGCCCAGGCGTCGTCGTCCGTCGCCCGTACCTCGTCCGCGGCCTCGGAGGCGTCAGCTGTGGGGCGCTCTTCGCTCATGACGGACTCCTGACTACGGTTCGTCTCTACGACGTTACCCGAACGGGCGTACCGGTTTCACCGTCAGCGCGGCCACAGCGCCGGGTCCGGCGCGAAGCGCAGCCGCAGCTCGCCGTCGCGCAGGGCGGCCCCGGCGACGGTGCAGCGGCGCAGGGCCGACGGCAGGGCGACGATCCGGCGGAAGCCGCCCACGGTGACGACGACCTCGTCGCCGCGGCGGACCAGGTCGAGGTCGTCCCGTACGGCGCCGGCCAGCGGGATGTGCCAGACGAGGACGCCGTCCTCCTCGATCCGGTCGGCGACGGGCCACTCGACCGGGGCGGGCGCGATGTTGACACCCGGCACGGCGAGCGCGGCCAGGTCGTCGGTTCCCCGCGGGTCGTGGCCGAGGTGGGCGACGGGCGTGACGTCGTACGTCTCCCCCCACTCGGCGAGGGCCTTGCGCTGCTGGGCGACGAGGGCGTGCAGCGGCGTGGCCTCGGGCAGCACGCGGTTGGCGACCAGGGTCGCGGCGGGCAGGCCGCGCAGGGCGAGGCCGAGGCGTGCGGTGCGGACGGCGTCGGCGCCGGCCGGGCCGGGTTCGGCGACCAGGTGCACGGCGGTACGGCGGTCGGCGAGGACGGCCTCCACGGCGGCCAGCTCGGCGTCCCAGCGGGCCGCGGTCTCGTAGAGCCAGTCGGCGGGCATCGGGACGCCGGCGAGGCGGCCGAGGACGGGGCGCAGGGCGCGGGCCGCCTGCCGCTCGGGCGGGAGCAGGCGGCGCAGGTAGCGGCGGAGCTCCTCGGGGAGGGAGAGGAGGGCGAGCGCCTGCGGGGCGGGGGGCAGGTCCACGACGAGCAGCTCGTAGCGCTCGGAGAGGGCGGCGTCGCGCAGGGCGCGCAGGAAGGAGAGCTCCTCGGCGCCGGGGAGGGGCGTGAGTTCCTCGGCGTCCAGGCGGGAGGCGCCGAGGAGGTCGAGGACGTTCGCGGCGCGGGTCTGGAAGGCGGTGAGGTCCTCGCGGAAGCGGGCGGCGGCGTCGGGGCGCCATGCGCTGAGGGTGGGGGTGAGGCGGGTGGGCTCCGGTCCTGTCGCCGCGCCCAGGGCCGCGCCCAGGGTGTCGGTGCGGTCGGCGCTCAGGACGAGGGTGGTGGTGCCCTCGGCCGCGGCGCGCAGGGCGGTGGCCGCGGCGACGGTCGTACGGCCGCTGCCGCCTGGGCCGGTGATCAGGATGGTGCGCATGAGGGTGAACCGTAACTGAAGCGGGCCTCGCTTGATCGGTGCCCGGAGCTGGGGCTGGCCGCGGGGGGTGTCACTTACCTGCGCCGGCAGGGTGCCGCCGCGCCCACCCGTGCCGCCCAGCGGCACGACTGCCCGCAGCTGGGTAGCTATGTAGCTGACGCGACTGCAGCGCCCCGTAAGGGGCGCGGGGAACTGCGCGACCAGCCACCGCGCACCCGCACCCGGGGTCCTACGCGTACCCCAGCGACGCGCCCCTAGCTCACTTCTCCCCCGACTCGACCCTCTTCTTCAGCCCCGCCAGCGCCCGGTCGATGATGACCTTCTCGGCCTTGCGCTTGATCATGCCGAGCATCGGGATCTTCACGTCCACCGTCAGCGAGTACGTGACCTCGGTCGAACCCGTGCCCGCCGGCTTCAGGAGGTACGAGCCGTCCAGGGAGCGGAGCATCTGGGACTTCACCAGCGTCCAGGAGACCTCGTTGTCGCCGGTCCACGTGTATCCGAGGACCTGGTCGTCCTTGATCGCGCCGGCGTCCATGACCAGGCGGACCTGCTCGGCACGGCCCTGGGCGTCGGTCCTCAGGACCTCCGCCTCCTTCACTTCGCCGGTCCAGTCCGGGTAACGCCCGAAGTCGGCGATCACCGCCATGACGTCGGCCGGGGCCGCCTCGATCGTGATGTTCGAGCTGGTGTGTTCCGCCATCGCCGTGGCTCCTCCAGTGCGGGCCGGTGGGACCGGTGGGACCAGTAAAAGGGGTCGCCGTGCGCGACCGTGCGCACGCGTGTGCAGCGTGAAGGCTACCGCGCGTCCGACCAGCCGACTTCACCCCCTGTCCGGGGCCGTCACCATTCCAGCGCCCAGGGCCGGCCGGTACCCGCGAAGTGCCCGACGTTCACGCACTCGGTGGCCCCGATCCGCATCCGCTTCACCAACGGCTGGTGGACATGTCCGAAGAGCGAGTACCGGGGGCGGGTGCGGCGGATGGCGTCCAGCAGCGCCCGGCTGCCCCGTTCGAAACGGCGCGCGACGGTGTCGTACACCAACTCCGGCACCTCCGGCGGGATGTGCGTGCAGATCACGTCGACCTCGCCGAGCGCCTCGATCTTCGCCGCGTACTCCTCGTCGGAGATCTCGTAGGGGGTGCGCATGGGGGTGCGCAGCCCGCCGCCGACGAAACCGAAGACCCACCCGCCGATCTCGACCCGCTCGCCGTCGAGAACGGTGGTGCCCGGGCCCGCGTACTCCCGCCACAGCGGCGGCATGTCGACGTTGCCGTAGGTCGCGTACGTCGGGGTCGGGAACGCCGCGAACATCTCGGCGTACTGCTTGCGCACCGCCTTCTCGATCGCCGTCGCCCGGTCCATGCCGATCCCGCCCCACAGCCGGGCCCCCAGCTCCCGCGCCTCCTCAAAGCGACGGGCGGTGCGCAGTTCGACCAGGCGGTCGGCGTTCTCGACGCCGAACAGGTCGGGGAAGATGCCGCGGGAGTGGTCGGCGTAGTCGAGGAAGAGGACCAGGTCGCCGAGGCAGATCAGGGCGTCGGCGCCGTCGCCGGCCCTGGCCAGGTCACGGGCGTTGCCGTGCACATCGCTGACCACGTGGACACGGGCCCTTGGGGTGCCGGAGGGTGTGGCTGCCATGGTGATCAAGGGTAGGCCTGTGCGGCATACGTGAACAGGCGGTGGCCGGACCTGCGGTTACTGGTCAGTCACTAAGGCCGTGGACTACCGTACGCGAAGGAACACCAACCGTGTGACGCACCGAACATCTCGCCAGGACCCCCTGTCGAAAAACCCATACCGGCGGGTAACGTCCGGGCAGTCCAGTCGTGCTCAGGAATTCAACCACCGGATCTTCCAGCCCGTGGCGAACCCTGAGCACCTGCCCGAGCCTTGGACCGCACCGTCGCATCGCACAACGTCGTGGCGCCGGCGCCCTATGAGGAGCAGCAGTCTTGCGCGAGTTCAGCCTTCCGGCTTTGTACGAGGTCCCCGCGGACGGCAACCTGACCGACATCGTCCGCAGAAACGCCGCGCAGCATCCGGACGTCGCCGTCATGGCCCGCAAGGTCGCCGGTGTCTGGCAGGACGTGACCGCCACCGCCTTCCTGGCCGAGGTGCACGCGGCCGCGAAGGGCCTCATCGCCTCCGGCATCCAGCCGGGCGACCGGGTCGGCCTGATGTCCCGCACCCGCTACGAGTGGACGCTCCTCGACTTCGCGATCTGGAGCGCCGGCGCGGTCACCGTGCCGGTGTACGAGACCAGCTCGCCGGAGCAGGTGCAGTGGATCCTCAGTGACTCCGGCGCGACCGCCTGCGTCGTGGAGCTCGACAACCACTCGGCCGCCGTCGAGTCGGTGCGCGAGACGCTGCCCGCCCTCAAGCACGTCTGGCAGATCGAGGCCGGCGCCCTGGAGGAACTCGGCAGGCTCGGCCAGGGCGTCACCGACGCCACGGTCGACGAGCGCAGCTCGCAGGCGAAGGCGGACGACCCGGCGACCATCGTCTACACGAGCGGCACCACCGGCCGCCCCAAGGGCTGTGTCCTCACCCACCGCGCCTTCTTCGCCGAGTGCGGCAACATCGTGGAACGGCTGCGCCCCCTCTTCCGCACCGGCGAGTGTTCCGTCCTCCTCTTCCTGCCGCTCGCGCACGTCTTCGGCCGGCTCGTGCAGATCGCCCCGATGATGGCGCCGATCAAACTGGGCTGCGTCCCGGACATCAAGAACCTCACCGACGAGCTGGCCGCGTTCCGGCCGACGCTGATCCTCGGCGTCCCGCGTGTCTTCGAGAAGGTCTACAACTCGGCGCGCGCCAAGGCGCAGGCGGACGGCAAGGGCAGGATCTTCGACAAGGCGGCCGACACCGCGATCGCGTACAGCAAGGCGCTGGACACCCCGTCGGGCCCCGCCCTCGGCCTGAAGATCAAGCACAAGACCTTCGACAAGCTCGTCTACAGCAAGCTGCGCGCGGTACTCGGCGGCCGGGGCGAGTACGCCATCTCCGGCGGCGCCCCGCTGGGCGAGCGTCTGGGCCACTTCTTCCGCGGTATCGGCTTCACGGTCCTGGAGGGCTACGGCCTGACCGAGTCCTGCGCGGCGACCGCGTTCAACCCCTGGGACCGGCAGAAGATCGGCACGGTCGGGCAGCCGCTGCCCGGCTCGGTGATCCGCATCGCGGACGACGGGGAGGTGCTGCTGCACGGCGAGCACCTGTTCAAGGAGTACTGGAACAACCCGGCCGCGACCGCCGAGGCACTGGCCGACGGCTGGTTCCACACCGGTGACATCGGCACCCTCGACGAGGACGGCTACCTCAGGATCACCGGCCGCAAGAAGGAGATCATCGTCACCGCCGGCGGCAAGAACGTCGCCCCGGCCGTGATCGAGGACCGGATCCGCGCGCACGCGCTGGTCGCGGAGTGCATGGTGGTGGGCGACGGGCGGCCCTTCGTGGGCGCGCTGGTCACCATCGACGAGGAGTTCCTGCGCCGCTGGGCGGCCGACCACGGAAAGCCGGCGGATGCCACCGCGGCGTCGCTGCGTGACGACCCGGACCTGATCGCGGCGATCCAGGCCGCTGTCGACGACGGCAACGCCGCGGTGTCGAAGGCGGAATCGGTGCGGAAGTTCCGCATTCTGTCCTCCCAGTTCTCGGAGGAGTCGGGCCACCTGACGCCGTCCCTGAAGCTCAAGCGCAACGTGGTGGCGAAGGACTACGCGGACGAGATCGAGGCCATCTACCAGAAGTAGAACGGCACTTCAGGCCTCCGGCAACTCAGAAGTCCTCGGCGAGAACCCGTTCCATCGTCCGCTCGGCGAGAGCGGTGATGGTGACGAACGGGTTCACGCCGATGTTCCCCGGCACGAGCGAACCGTCGGTGACGTACAGCTTCGAATACCCCTTCACCCGGCCGTAGTCGTCGGTCGCCCGTCCCAACACGCAGCCGCCCAGCGGGTGGTAGCAGAAGTCGTCCGCGAACACCTTGCTGGCCGAGCCGAACAGGTCGTACCGGTAGATCGTCGCGTTGGCCGAGTTGATCCGGTCGAACAGCTTCTTGGCCATGGCCACCGAGACCGCGCTCTGGGCCGCGGTCCAGCCCAGCTTCACCCCGTCGCTCGCCGAGTCGTAGGTGAAGGACGCCCGTTGCGGGTTCTTGGTGATCGCCAGGTAGAGGCTCACCCAGGTCTCGAACCCGATGGGCAGCGGGGCGATCTCCGCGAAGACCGGGTTGTCGGTGTTGGCCCAGTCGTCGATGCCCATGACCGGCATGGTGGCCTGGTTGGCGCCGGTGGTGTCCCAGATGTGGTTGGCGCGCCCGAGCATGGTGTTGCCGTTGGTGCTCCAGCCGCCTCCCACACTGGAGTTGAGCGCGGGCAGCGCACCGGTGTCCCGGGCCCGCACGAGCAGTTCGGTGGTTCCGAGACTGCCCCCGCCGAGGAACAGGTACGTGCAGCTGTACTGCTTGCTCTCGACGACGGCTCCGGTCGTGTCGATCCGGTCGACGCTCAGGACGTACGACCCGTCGCCGGCCCGCGTGACGGCCTTCACCTTCTCCAGGGTGTGGATGGTGACGTTGCCGGTGCCGAGGGCGGCGGCGAGGTAGGTCTTGTCGAGGCTCTTCTTGCCGTAGTTGTTGCCGTAGATGACCTCCTGGGCGAGCGCGGACTTGGTGACGGTGCCGGCGGCCTCCTGCTCCATGTACCCGAAGTCGTAGACGTTCGGTACGAAGGTGGTCTTGAGCCCGGTGTTGGCGGCGGCCTTCCGGGAGGTCCGGGCGAACTGGTACCACTCGGTCGACTCGAACCAGGTGGCGTCGATGGTGTTGACGCCGAGCATGGTGCGGGCACGCGGGAAGTACGTGTTGTACATCGCGCTCGCGTCCACGGTCGGGAACTGCTCGGCGAAGTACGACTGGAGCGGGGTCACCGCCATCCCCCCGTTGACCAGCGACCCGCCCCCCACCCCGCGTCCCACGTACACGGACATGTTGTCGTAGTGCACCCGGTCGAGCACGCCCGCGTAGGGGGTGATGTCCTTGTTGACGACGTCCAGCCAGAGG
The DNA here is from genome assembly GCF_040686075.1 of Streptomyces sp. NPDC086519. Taxonomy (NCBI): domain Bacteria; kingdom Bacillati; phylum Actinomycetota; class Actinomycetes; order Kitasatosporales; family Streptomycetaceae; genus Streptomyces; species Streptomyces sp. NPDC086519. The sequence continues at coordinate 10,010 of NZ_JBFBJL010000016.1, read as the reverse complement.
AAGGTGGCGAGCGGGGCCTCCGTGCGGGACTTGAACCACATGGACCGCTGGTCCGGGGCGGCGGTGGAACAGAAGATCTTGCCGTCGGAGCCGGCCGTGTTCCACAGCTGGCCCATCTCGATCATGACGGTCCGGATCCCGGCCTGTCCGAGCCGGAGCGCGGCCACGGCCCCGCCGTACCCGGAACCGACCACGATGGCCGGGGCGTTGTCGACGTCGGCCGCTTCCTCGGCGGCCTGCGCCGACTGGAGACCGACACGGCTGAGACCGGCCGCGGCGGCCGTCTGGAGGGCGATCATGCCCAGGATGTGACGTCTCGTCAGCTGACGCTGCATCAGTTTTGCTGTCATGCACGCAGCATGTGCGGATTTTCGGCTTCCGCCTAGAGCTACGGCAGCAGCAGCGCCCCGTCAGGGGCGCGGGGAACTGCGCGACCAGCCCCCACCGCCCCGCAGGCGAACAACGGCCTCAAAGCGCCCTACAGCAACGCCTTCAGCCGCTCCGCGAGGAGGTCCCACCGCCACCGCTCCTCGACCCACCGCCGCCCCCGCTCCCCCGTCCGCCGGCGCAGCTCCGCATCCCCCAGCAGCACGACGATCCGCTCGGCGGTCTCCTCCACCGAGCCGCCCCGCACCACCCACCCGGTCTCCCCGTCGAGCACGGCGTCCGGCGCCCCGCCCGAATCCCCCGCCACCACCGGCAACCCGGTCGCCGAGGCCTCCAGGTACACGATCCCGAGCCCCTCCACGTCCAGCCCGCCCCGCCGGGTCCGGCACGGCATGGCGAACACGTCCCCCGCGCCGAAGTGCGCGGGCAGCTCGGCCCACGGCACGGCCCCCGTGAACCGCACCGACGCCTCGACCCCGGTCTCCCGCGCCAGCCGCCGCAGCTTCTTCTCGTACGGCCCGCCGCCCACGATCAGCAGCACCGCGTCCGGCTCGGCGGCCAGGATCAGCGGCATCGCGAGGATCAGCGTGTCCTGCCCCTTGCGCGGCACCAGCCGCGACACGCACACGACCACCGGCCGCTCGCTCAGCCCCAGCCGCGCCCGCACCTCGTCCCCGCCCGACCCGGGATGGAAGGTCTTCTCGTCCACCCCGGGCGGCAGCTGCACCATCCGCCCCGCGGCCTCCGTGCTCAGCGCGGTCGCGATCCGGGAGCGCGTGTACTCGCCGAGATAGGTGATCGTGTCGGTCGCGTCCCCGATCCGCCCGAGCAGCTGCCGGGCGCCGGGCAGCTGCGCCCAGCCGGCCTCGTGCCCGTGGGTGGTGGCGACCAGCCGCTCGGCCCCGGCCCGGCGCAGCGCCGGCGCCATCAGGCCCAGCGGGGCCGCCGCCCCGAACCACACGGACGTGCACCCGTGCTCCCGCAGCAGCCCGACCGCCGTCCGGGTCGCCCCCGGCGTCGGCAGCAGCATCGTCGTACGGTCGCGTACGACGGTGAAGGGCTGCTCGGCGTCGAACGCGGCGGTGGCCTCGGCACCCTCCCGGCCCCGCTTCCACGTGGACGCGTAGACGACGAGCCGCTCGGGATCCAGCCGCAGGGCCATGTTGTGCAGAAATGCCTGAATGCCACCCGGCCGGGGCGGGAAGTCATTGGTCACGATGAGGGTCTTGTTCATCGGCGCCGACCATACCCGCACAGTGTGTCCGGCCGTGCTTCATGGCCCCCGCACAGGACGCCGGGAGATCATGTGGCCCACTCGACACGGCGATGCCGACGGACAGGGGCTCAGGTGGACAGGACGGGCGTGCGGCGTGCCCTGGCGTTGCCGCTGGTCACCTGGGGTGCCACCCGAGTGGTGCTGCTGCTGTTCGTCCTGAGGGTGTTCGTGTTCCCGGGCGTGGACGTCACGAGCGACGTGTCGGTCATCTACCAGGGCTGGTACGAGGTCCTTCGGCACGGAACGTTCCCTCTGGACGACGTCACCTGGCAGTACCCGCCCGCGGCCGCCCTGGCGATCCTCTCCCCCGCGCTGCTCCCCTTCCTGGACTACCCGACCGCGTTCTTCGTCCTGGCCTGCCTCGCCGACCTGGTGGTCCTCTCCCTGCTGCTCCACGCCGGCCTGCGCCCCGGCCGCACCCTGCGCGGCGCCTGGGTCTGGGTGGCCGGCGTCCCGCTCCTCGGCCCGACCGTCTACTCCCGCTACGACCTGATGGTCACCGCCGTCGCCGTCGCCGCGCTGCTCGCCGGGGCCCGGCACCCCCGGATCACGGGCACCCTCGCCGGGTTCGGCGCCATGGTCAAGGTGTGGCCGGCGCTGCTGCTCGTGGGTGCCGTACGGCGGCGGACCTGGGCGTCGGCGGCGGTGACGGCGGGGGCGGTCGGCGCGCTGTTCGCGGTGGCCATGCCAGGGGCGTTCGCCTTCCTGACCTTCCAGCGGGACCGGGGCACCGAGGTGGAGTCGCTGGGCGCGCTGGCCCTGCACATCGCCCGGCACTTCGGCTGGCACGGCGAGGTGCAGCTCAACTACGGCTCGATCGAGTTCCTCGGTCCGCACGTGCGGGCGGTGAGCACGGCGGCCCTGCTGCTCACCGCGCCGGCGTTCGGCTGGCTGCTGCTGTGGCGGCTGTCGGCGGTCCGCTTCCGCTCCCACACGCTCGCGGACGCGGCCTTCACCGCCGTCCTGATGTTCACGATCACCAGCCGGGTGATCAGCCCGCAGTACATGGTGTGGCTGGTGGGGCTGGCCGCCGTCTGCCTGTGTTTCCGGGCCGGCCGCATGACCCTCCCGGCCGTCCTGGTCCTCCTGGCGGCCTTCGTGACGGTCCTGGAGTTCCCGGTCGGCTTCTCGCACGTCGTGGTCAGCGACTGGTACGGCATCACCCTGCTGGTCCTGCGCGACGGACTGCTCCTCGCGGCCACCGTCGCGGCGGCCCGCGTGCTGTGGCGCTCCACGGTGACCGGGGCCGCCGCCCGCCCCTTCCCGGCTCAGGCCGCCCGCACGAAGGAGACCCGGATCTCCTCCTGAGCCCGGGACAGCAGACCTCCCGCGGCCACGCGCCGCGCCCCCGTCGCCGGGCCCGGCGCCAGGCAGATCCCGGGCCGCCGGGCCTCCCTCGCGCCGGAGAAGGCCGGGTGCGCCCGGCGGCAGGCCGGGCGCCGTAGGGCTGAGTCAGGCGTCGCCGAGCTGAGCCGCCACGTAGTCACGCCAGCGTGCGGTGAAGTCCGGCAGGGTGGTCCCGAGTTCCGTCCGCAGCGCGTCCTCGACCGCGCCCGCCCGCCCCTGGTGCGCGCCCACGGCCCGGTAGAAGGCGCCGAGCTTCCCCTCGCCCCAGCGGCCGGCGATCATCCGGCAGGCCAGCCAGCCCCCCTCATAGGCTTCGGCCAGTGTGGTGGGGTCGTCGGTGAAGCCGAAGTCCTTGTCCGCCGGAAGGCCGTCGGGTGCGTCACCGGCCGCGACGGCGCGGGCGAGTTCCGGCGCGACCTCGGTGGGCGTGCGGCCGGTGTCGAGGTAGCCGATCCAGTCGGCGTAGCCCTCGGAGAGCCAGAGCGGGGTGGCGGGCGTGGTGTGGGCGCGGGTGGCCACATGGGTCGTCTCGTGGGTGAGGACGACCTGCCTGCCGACCGCGCCGAGGACGGCGTACGCCTCGGGGTTGAGGATGACCCGGTCCGCCGGGGCCTGGCCCGACCCTCCCGCCTCCCCGGTGGTGACGGCGGCGATGCCCCGGTAGTTGGCGGCGGGGGCGCCCAGCAGGGCCGCCATGCCGTTCAGCGACCCGGGCACCAGCAGGACCACCCGCCGGGTCCAGTCCGTCCCCCAGGCCCTGGTGACCTCGGGGACGGCGGTGTCGGCGAGCCGGGCGTAGTCCCGCAGGGTGGCCGGGGACTGGCCGACGCCGAGGACGAGGCTGTGGGTGCTCTTGACGGCGGTCACCCTGCCCTGGTCCCAGAGCTGTTGCCCGGACTTCTCGGCGGGTTTGTCGTATGTGACATACCACTGTCCGTCGGCGGTGCGGCTGAGGGCGAGCGTGCGGTCCGTCGTGACCGGTGCCCTGTCGTAGCCCCGTATCCGGTAGCTGAGCCGCGCGTCGGCGGTGGCGCCGGCGCCCTCGGGGTGGAGGGCGGTCAGCCGGTAGCTCCAGTCGGCGAGCGGTACCGCCCGCAGGTTCACGTACGAACCGCGGGTGCCGGTCCCGGCGTACGCCTTCTCGTCGTGAGCGAGGACCGCGGCCGCGCGGCGGTCCAGGACCTGCTGCACGGCGGTCATCGCCGCGCCGGTCGGCGACTGCCCGCCGCCGCATCCGGCCAGCGGCAGGAGCAGCAGACACAGCCCCACCACTCCTGAGCACCACGCCCGTCCACGACCAGCCACTTTCCGATGGTACGGGTCGGGGCCCGCGCATCAGGGCCGGGTGACGGAGGAGACGGGCATCATTCCGACCGGGTCGTAGCGGACCGGGGCACCCGGGTAGGGGGCGTGGATGACCTGGCCGTTGCCGACGTACATGGCCACATGGCTGGCGTCGGAGCGGTAGACGACCAGATCACCGGGGCGCATCTGGGAGAGCGGGACCTGGCGGCCGGCGTAGCGCTGCTCCTGCGAGCTGCGCGGGAGGTGGATCCCGGCGTGGGCGTACGACCACTGCATCAGGCCCGAGCAGTCGAAGCCGGAGGGGCCGTCCGCACCCCAGACGTACGGCTTGCCGAGGGCGGAGCGGGCGGCGGCGATCGCGGCGGCGGCGCGGCCGTCGGGGGCGACGACACCGAAGAGGTACGGCAGGTCGTCGCGGCCGTCGCCGCGGGAGGCGTGCTCGAAGGCGGCGCGGTCGGCGGCGGGCATCGCGGCGAGGAGTTGCCGGGCCCTGGCGAGCCTCCGCTCCACGACGGCCTTGTGGGAGGCGACCGCCTTGCGGCTGCGCTCCAGTTCGGCGAGTTTCCCGGCGGCCTCGGCACGCTCCTGGGCGAGTTCGCGCATCGCCGTCTGGAAGTCCTTGAGCCGACCGGCCTGGCGGACGTCGATGCGGTCGAGGACGGAGGCCCGGTCGAGGTAGTCCTGAGGGTTGTCGGAGAACAGCAGGGCCACGGTGGGGTCGACGCCGCCGGAGCGGTACTGGGCGCCGGCGAGCGAACCGAGCTTCTCCCGCATGGTGTTGACGCGCTGCTGCTGGCGGCCGATGCGGTCCTGCGCGTCGTTCACCTGGCGGCGCAGCGCGTCGGCCCGCTCGTCGGCCTTGTCGTAGGCCTGGGTCGCCTCCTCGGCCTGCTGGAACAGCCGGTCCAACTCGGCGCGGCCGTCGGCGCGCGGGGCGGCGCTCGCCGGTACGGCGCCGAGCGCGGCGGCCGCGGCCGACAGTGCGCAGAGAGCGGCACCGGCGCCCCGGTTGAACCCGGACGGTGCGAGACGGCGATGAGACCCCACGGGAGAACAGCACCCCTTCCGTTTGTATCGGACGCCGGCGCTCTCCCCCGGGTACCGGGGAGAGTCGGCGGACTCTGACGCCCTCCCCCGCCCGGAGACGGGGAATTCCGGTCCGCACCGCACAGCGGCGCCACCACGGGTTCCTGTTTCACAGGCCGCCGCCAACCCGGGTGGGCTGGTCCTGCGCGGCCTCCGCAGGCGTGACTTCCCGCCCGTCCGGCGGTAGGTCCGGCAACTCGGTCGCCGAACGCGGCGATGCTAGCCACATGACCGGCCGACGGCCAAAGGCCTCCACGGCCGCGCAAACGCGACGCCCCGCCGCTGACGCAGGTCACCGGCGGGGCGTGGAGTCAGTTGTGGTCGCCGTGATTCGCCCGTTCGGGCGCCACGATGAGTTGATCTTGGGGCGTACCGGGGTCGGCGCTGCCCGGTGGGGTCAGATGCGGACGCCGAACTCGAAGGTCATGTCGCCGATCGCCTCGTAGCGCACGACGGCGCCGGTGTGCGGGGCGTGCAGCACCTGGCCGTTGCCGGCGTAGAGGCCGACGTGGTGGTAGTCGCCGTAGAAGATGACCAGGTCACCGACCTTGAGGTCGCTCTCGCTGTAGATGCGGGTGCCGGCGTTGGCCTGGGCCTCGGAGGTGCGGGGTATGGTCACGCCGGCCTGGGCGTAGGCCCAGGAGGTCAGGCCCGAGCAGTCGAAGGAGGACGGGCCGGAGGCGCCGTACACGTACGGCGAGCCGATCCTGGACTGGGCGGCGGAGAAGGCCGCGGCGGCCCGGCTGGAGGCGGAGCCCGTGTTGCCGAGGTCGACGCGGGAGGAGGCGCGGCTAGCGGCCTGGGCCTGCTCCTGGTCCAGCGCCGCCTTCTCCTTGGCGGTCAGCGTGTTGAGCAGCTTCTGCGCGTCGGCGAGCTTGGACTGGACGGCCTTCTTCTGCTTGGCCAGCTCGGTGCGGGTGGCGGAGAGGTCCTTGAGCTTGTCGGTGGCCTCTGCCCGCTCCTGGGCGAGTTCGCGCTGTTTGTCCTGAATCTTCTTCAGGGCCTCGACCTGCTGGCCGCTCAACTGGTCGAGCGTGGACGCCTTGTCGAGGTAGTCGTCCGGGTCGGACGAGAGGAAGAGCTGGACCGACGGGTCGATGCCACCGGAGCGGTACTGCGCGGTGGCCAGCGAACCGAGGCTGTCCCGCAGCTTGTTGAGCTCCTCCTGACCACGAGCCACGTTGTCCTGGATCGTGGAGATCTCCTTCTGGAGCTTCTGCTGCTTGTCCTTGGCCCCGTCGAGCTTCTCGGTGGCCTGCTCGGCCTCCTCGTAGAGCTTGTCGACCTTCGCCTTGACCTCGTCCTTGCTCAGCTTCTCGCTGGGCGCCGCGTTGGCGGCGTTGGCACTGAGGACTACGGCGGCGGCTGCTGCGGTCGTGAGCACGGTCACGCGCGCACGGCTGGGCTGCTTGGGTCGACGATGGGACGCCACGGAGACGGGCTCCTTCGTTTGAGTGATCACCCGTGTGGAGGTTCGAGGCCAGACCCTAGTGACCTACCTGTGATCAGTTCAAACCCAGCAGCCAAAAAAGTGGTCACGCAACGCACTCTTTGCACATAACTCACGACCAGTAACGCGCGATTGACGCTACGTTGCGTGACGGTTCGGTCAATTCGGGCATTGCATATGCGGGTTGCACGTTCAGGACAGTCGCTTCAGAAGCATCGCAGAAGCGACCGGTCGGGCACCGGCCCGGGCGACCCCGTCAGCGACCTCGCGGTCCGTGGAGGCGACGATCACCGGGCGGCCCGGCGGCTCGGCGCGCACCAGCTGGCGGATCAGCTCGTCCGCGGTGACACCGGGCTTGGAGAAGAGGACGCGGACCCCCCGCGGCGGGGCGAGCAGCACCGGCGCGACCAGCTCGGCGCCGTCGAAGACGCAGGTGACCTCGGCGCCGGTCTGGGCGGCGAGCTGGGAGAGCTGGCCGAGCAGCCGCAGCCGCTGCTTCTCCAGCGGCATCTGCGGATAGCCGGTCTTGGTCACGTTGTAGCCGTCGACGACCAAGTGCGCCTGGGGCAGGGCGAGCAGCTGGTTGAGAATGGCGGGGTCGTTTTCGGACAGCGCCCGCGCGGCGATGTCCTTCGGGGTCATCCGTCCGGGTTCGACCGCGTCCACGGTCTCCGCGGGCCGCACCGACACCGGCGGCAGCGCCAGTTCCCGGCGCAGCCCCTGGGCCGCGTCCAGGACGGTGTCGAGCAGCAGCCGCAGCCGCATGTCCTCGACGCTGCGCCCCTCCCGGGCAGCCCGGCGGCTGGCCTCCAGGGCCGCCTCGACCTCGCTGAGCCGGGCCTTGAGCCGCCGGCTCTCGCTCTCGGCGGCGGACAGCAGGGACTGCCCCTCGGCCCGCCCCGCCTCCATCTCGCCCTGCAACTTGCGCAGCGCCGCCTCACCGCGCTTCACGTCGCTCAGCGCGGCCCGCAGCTTGCGGTGAAGTGATTCCGCTTCCTTCTTCGCCGCGTCCAGCTCGGTGCGCAGCCGCTCCGTCTCGGACCGGGTCTGCTCCCGGGCCCGGTCCAGCTCCTCGCGCAGCCGCTCCAGTTCGGCCCGGCTCTCCTCGTCGGCCCGCTCGGCGTCGGCCCGCTGGGCCTCCTCGCCGGCCGAGGCGACGAGCTTCACCCAGCCCGTGGGGCGCAGTACATAGGCCGCGGCCGCCACATCGAGCGGGTCCGCGGCCGGGGGCGGGGAGCCGGAGTCCAGGGCGCCGGCCAGTTCCGGCTGGGCCTCTCTCAGCTTCTCCCCGATCCGCTGCCGGAAGAGGGTGTCCGTCTCCAGCGCGGCCGCCATGGCGTTCCCGGCGAACTTGGCCCGGCGATTGGGGGCGAACCTGGCGTACTGCCGCAGCTGCGCGGGCAGCTCGGCGACGGTCAGCCCGCCGAACCCGTCCGACACGATCTGCACGACACGCCGTCGCACGCCGTCGGGCAACGGACGGTCAAGCACCTCGGCGGTGCCGTCGCCCGGCCCCCCGCCTGTGGTCTCCACCATCCGTCACACCCCATCACCTGTACGGGGCCGGCTCCCGGACTCAGGAGTCGGCGCCCGGCCTGTCCACTAGTTCCACCTGGTCCACCGCGTTGCACCAGCGGCAGCGCACCGACTCGATGGTCTCACTGACCACCTCGCGCTCCTCGACCGTGGGCTCACCGGCCAGGTCGAGGTGCACGTACTCGACCACCTTCGACGAGCGGGTCACGTCGAAGCGCGTGAGGTTGCCGCAGAGAGTGCAGCGCCACCGCGTCGTGGCGGTCGGCAGGGGAACCGTCATCGTGGCTTGTTCGCTTCCTTCTAGTGTCCGTGACGCGCCGTCCCGACGCGTGTGGCTCGTAACCCTACGGCCTGGCGGGTACTCGACGCCGCCCTGTCCACGGCGGCGAGGCGATCTGCACCACCACGTCCGGTTACGTCATGCTCTGTATCCATGATCGGCAACTGGAACACGACGGCCGCCCGGACCCTGCGCAGGCTGCGGGGCACGTCAGCACCCATGACGTACGCCCTGATCGCCGTGTGCTGCCTGATCTTCGCGCTCGGCCCCGCCTCGGGCCTCACGCCGTCCTACGGCACCGGAGAGGCCCTGGTGGCCGCCCAGCGGGCGTACTTCCGGCGGTGGGGAGTGGTGCCCGCCGATCTGTTCGCCGGTCCGGCACGGGAGGCGCTCACCCCGGCCACCGCGCTGTTCATCCACGGCAGCTGGGTGCACCTGCTCGGCAACATGCTCTTCCTCTTCGTCTTCGGGGCGATGACCGAGGAACGGATGGGCCGCACGGAGTTCACCCTCTTCTACGTCGGCTGCGGCTATCTCGCCCTCCTCGGCTACGCGGCCGCCAACGCCTCGTCCCAGCAGTCGCTGGTGGGGGCGTCCGGGGCGATCTCGGCGGTTCTCGGCGCGTTCCTGTACCTGTTCCCCAGCGCCCGCGTGACCAGTCTCCTCCCCTTCCTCTTCTTCCTCCCGCTCCGCTTCCCGGCCTGGGTCGTCCTGCCCTTCTGGGCAGCCCTGCAGTGGGTGGCCCTGAGCCAGGCCCCCGCCGGCCCCGGCGTGGCCTATCTCGCCCACCTGGTCGGCTTCGGACTGGGCTTCGGCTACGCGTGGGTGCGGTACAGGAAGAAGAAGGGCGAGAAGCACGGCCGCACAGGGGCGGTGGTGGGCGACGGGCGGGCGACTAAAGTGAGGACCGCCCCAGCTCCGGCACCCGAGGGAGAGAACCAGCCGTGATCACCGCGATCGTCCTCATCAAGACCAGCGTGGACCGGATCCCCGAGATCGCGGAACGGATCGCCTCACTGGAGAGCGTCAGCGAGGTCTTCTCCGTCACCGGCACGTACGACCTCATCGCCATGGTCCGGGTGAAGCAGCACGAGGACCTGGCCGACGTCATCCCCGGCCGGATCAGCAAGATCCAGGGTGTGGAGGCGACGGACACGCACGTGGCGTTCCGCACGTACTCGCAGCACGACCTGGAGGCGGCGTTCGCGATCGGCCTGGACAGCTAGGGGCTTCGCCTTCGAAGCGCCCGCCGCTGGAGCGCCCCGTAAGGGGCGCGGGGAACTGCGCGCGCAGTCCCCCGCCGGCCCCCCGCCACGCCCCGGCCGCCGGGGGCCACCGCGGGG
>NZ_JBFBJL010000015.1:92265-182675 GCF_040686075.1 Streptomyces sp. NPDC086519 | reverse complement strand
GCGGTGCAGGCCGCGTACTGGGCGGACGTGTGGGCGAAGCAGCAGGGCAAGGGCGGTGACGTCTCCGCCACCGTGGGCAAGGCGGCGAAGATGGGTGACTATCTGCGCTACGCCATGTACGACAAGTACTTCAAGAAGATCGGCAACTGCGTGGGGGCCTCGACGTGCCCGGCCGGCACCGGTAAGGACGCTTCCCACTACCTGCTGTCCTGGTACTACGCCTGGGGCGGCTCGAACGACACGAGCGGGGGCTGGGCCTGGCGCATCGGCTCCAGCTACGCTCACAGCGGCTACCAGAACCCGCTCGCAGCGTACGCGCTCAGCTCCGACGCCGACCTGAAGCCCAAGTCGCCGACCAGCGCGGGGGACTGGAGCAAGTCGCTGACCCGGCAGCTGGAGTTCTACCAGTGGCTTCAGTCGTCCGAGGGCGCGATCGCGGGCGGCGCGACCAACAGCTGGGCGGGCCGGTATGCCACCCCGCCGGCCGGCACGCCCACCTTCTACGGCATGTTCTACGACGAGCAGCCCGTTTATCACGACCCGCCGTCCAACCAGTGGTTCGGCTTCCAGGCCTGGTCGATGGAGCGGGTCGCCGAGCTCTACCAGCAGACGGGCAACGCACAGGCCAAGGCGGTCCTCGACAAGTGGGTGAAGTGGGCGCTGTCCAAGACCACGATCAACCCCGACGGCACCTACCAGATCCCCTCCACCCTCCACTGGTCCGGCCAGCCCGACACCTGGAACCCGTCGTCGCCCGGATCCAACAGCGGACTTCACGTCACCGTCGCCGACTACACCAACGACGTCGGCGTGGCGGCCGCGTACGCCAAGACGCTGACGTACTACGGCGCCAAGTCCGGTGACGCGACAGCCAAGTCGACCGCGAAGGCGCTGCTGGACGGCATGTGGAACAACTACCAGGACAGCCTGGGCGTCGCCGTCCCCGAGACCCGCAGCGACTACAGCCGGTTCGGCGACAGCGTGTACGTGCCGAGCGGCTGGAGCGGCGTCATGCCGAACGGCGACGCGATCAACTCCTCGGCCACCTTCACCTCGCTGAGGTCCTTCTACAAGAACGACCCGGCCTGGTCGAAGATCGAGGCCTACCTCAAGGGCGGCGCCGCGCCCAGCTTCACCTATCACCGGTTCTGGGCCCAGGCGGACATCGCGCTGGCCATGGGCTCGTACGCGGAGCTGCTCGAATAAGCCCCCGCTGAAGCTCCGCGCACGCGACCCCGTCGCAGGGAGACGGGGTCACCCGGCCGGGCGGTCCCCAGCCGCACAGGGACCGCCCGGCATTTGTCGGGGGCATGACCATCCAGCCCCGGGCGAACGTTTGGGAGCGCTCCCAGTCGGTGGCGCGCTCTCGTTGCTCCCCATACATCCCAGCGGAGGATCCGCATGCAACAGTCGAAGCACAGCGGCAGGGCGCACGCTCTGTTCGGCGCGCTGCTCACGTCACTCGTCGCGCTGGCGGCGCTTCTCACCGCCGCTCCGGCCTCGCACGCCGACACGACCATCTGTGATCAGTTCGGCTCGACCACGATCCAGGGCCGATACGTCGTCCAGAACAACCGGTGGGGCACCAGCGCCACCCAGTGCATCACGGTCACGGACTCCGGCTTCAGGATCGCCCAGGCCGACGGCTCGGTCCCGACGAACGGCGCGCCGAAGTCCTACCCGTCCGTCTACAACGGCTGCCACTACACCAACTGCTCACCCGGTACCAACCTCCCGGCCCGGCTGAGCTCGATCTCGAGTGCGCCCACGGGCATCTCCTACAGCTACGTGAGCGGTGCGGCCTACGACGCCGCGTACGACATCTGGCTGGACCCGACACCGCGCACCGACGGCGTGAACCGCACCGAGATCATGATCTGGTTCAACCACGTGGGAGGCGTGCAGCCGGTCGGCTCGCCGACCGGCAGCGCCACCGTGGCCGGCCGTTCGTGGCAGGTGTGGTCCGGGAACAACGGCTCCAACGACGTACTGTCCTTCGTCGCGCCGTCGGCGATCGACAGCTGGAACTTCGACGTGATGGACTTCGTCCGTCAGGCCGTCTCCCGCGGACTCGGCCAGGACAACTGGTACCTGACGAGTGTTCAGGCCGGGTTCGAGCCCTGGCAGAACGGCGCAGGACTGGCGGTGTCGTCGTTCTCCTCGACCGTCGACGTCGGTGGCAGCACTGGAGGGACGGGTGGCTCAGGCGGCTCGTCGGCGTGCAGGGTGACGTACGGCACGAATGTGTGGCAGGGCGGCTTCACCGCCGACGTCAGCTTGACCAACGCGGGGTCATCCCCCGTCGACGGCTGGAATCTCGCGTTCACGTTGCCCGCCGGGCAGAAGATCACGAGTGCCTGGAGCGCCAACCTCTCTGCCTCGTCGGGAGCGGTGACGGCCAGCGGTATGGCGTACAACGCGTCCCTCGCACCGGGCGGCCAGGTTTCCTTCGGGTTCCAGGGCACCTACGACGGCGCCTTCGCCAAACCGGCCGGTTTCAGCCTGAACGGCACGTCCTGCACCACCGCCTGACGGTGCCGGCGGGGGCGGCCTGAGACCGGGCGCGTCCTGGCCGGCGCCTGTGGTGAACCGCGCGCCGGACGCGCATGCGCATCCGTCCCCCGTACCCACCCGTCTGACGTCCGTGTTCAGCCGGGTGGGTACGGCTTCGTCCAGAGCAGACCTGTTGACGACCTTCACCACGACCGCATCCACGAGGTGCCTGAGGAGCCGTGGGAGCCGCGCTGCCGGGACCGGGGTTCCCCGCACCGGCCACCGACGCGGTCAGGACTTCCTGTCCGCCGAGCACGGTTGATCACGTGCGGAAGTCGTGTGCCCACTTCCCCTGGCCCGTAAGATCGGTGATCTCGCGGGTGGGGGAGGTGGTCATGGCAAGGCGACGCCCTGGAGCGCCGACGCTGGAAGAGGTGGCCGTCCACGCCGGGGTGGGGCGGGGCACGGTCTCCCGGGTCATCAACAACGCGGCTGGTGTGAAGGAGTCGACACGCCGGGCCGTGCAACGTGCCATCGAGGAACTGGGATACGTGCCCAATCTCGCGGCCCGGTCCCTGGCCGGTCGGCGGGCCGACGCCGTGGCCCTCGTCTTGACGGAGCCGGACTGGAGGCAGTTCGCGGAGCCGTTCTTCTCGGAGATCGTCCGCTCGCTCGGCGATGCGCTGGGGGACACCGGGATGCAACTGATGCTGACTCTGGTCCGCTCGGAGAGCGAACGGCAGCGCTTCCTGGAGTACGCGCGCGGCGGCCGGGTCGACGGGGTCCTGCTGATGTCCGTGCACGGGGGCGACCGGCTGCCGGACATGCTTGCCGAGGCGGGGCTGCCGACCGTGCTGCTGGGGCGCCGGTCGGGCGACGAGTACGTCAGCTACGTGGACGCGGACAATCTGGGCGGTGCCCGAAGCGCCGTCTCGCACCTGCTGAAACAGGGCCGCAGGGCGATCGCCACCATCACAGGGCCGCTGGACATGTACGTCGCGCAGTGCCGGCTGCGCGGGTATCAGGATGCCCTGGAGTCGGCCGGTCTGAAGGGCGCGCCGTCCTTGGTCGCAGAGAGTGACTTCACGGAGGAGGGCGGGCGCCGCGCCGTGGCGGAACTCCTTGAACGGCACCCTGAGATCGACGGCGTGCTGGCCGCGTCGGACACCTCGGCGGCAGGGGCGCTGCAGGCGCTGCGCGCGGCGGGACGGCGGGTGCCGGAGGACGTCGCCGTGATCGGGTTCGACGACTTCCCGTTGGCTCAGCGCACCGAGCCGCGTCTGACCACGGTGCGTCAGCCGGTGGAGGAGATGGGGCGTGCCATGATCAGACTACTGCTGGAGGAGATGGAGGAGCCGTCCGTGGCGTGGCGCCACGTGATTCTCCGCACGGAGCTGGTCGTTCGTGGTTCGTCCTGACGACCGTCCGCGCCCGTCCGCGGTGACCGTCCTCTGCGAGGGTGCTGTCCACGGGCCTCTCCGGCACCATCGGTTTCGAGGCCCGGGTGCGGAGCCGGTGGTGTTCACGACCTGTCACCGGCCTTGTGCGGCGACGTCCAATGCGCTTCCTTCCGCTTCGGTGCCGTCTCGCGTACGCACGTCACCAGCCACCGGACCGGGGTGGGCGAAATCGTCCTGGCAACGGGCTCGTTGCAGTGCGTGCGGTGAGATCAGTGCCGGGCGAACGGGGTTCCGGTCAGTTGCACGACGCTGGGCCGCGCAGCGATTCCGCTGACCGTCAGCGATTCTGATCGCGTTGCCGCACCCGCTGCCTTGCTGTCGTCATTCACCTGTCCGTCCGGAAGATCGAGCCGATGGTGCACCGCCCGGCCGGCAAGGCGGCGCCAACCTCGGGAAAGTCGTGGCCGAGCCCATGGCACGGACGGTGGCGGTACGCCCCCGAGGAGCCGTCCGACCAACGCCGTGATCAGGAATGTGGCCCGCAGGTCTGACCAGACCGGTGGTGCACGGGGGCAGAGGTCGTGGTGCCGGGGCGACGGACGGGGGGCCGTCCGGCTGCCCTCGTCCACTGGCCGGCGGTAGGCGAAGCGCCCACCAGGCACCCGCCGCGCAGCCGTCCCCGCCGTCTTCGCCGTGACGCTTGTGTGACGCTCCGCGTGCCCGATGGCCTTCATCTGCGTCCGGAAACTGTCTCTGACCTGCTGCTTTCGCATCCGCGTCCAGGGCGACCTGTTTCCGTCCGTGGAGCGGGTCGAGTGCCCGGCTTGACCCTTGAAGCCGCCTGAACTGCGAATTCATCAGGGAGTCGCTTGCGTCGGCGACGCCTTCAAGGTCTCGATCGGAGATTCTTGGCATCTGTTCTGGCCTGAGTGGGGAGGTGGCAACGACCCCGGCCAGGGGTGAGGACCGGGGTCGTTGCGCGGGCTCCCGCTGCTGCCGGTGCGGTCGGTCGCGGCGGGGGCGTCTTGGGGGTGGGGATCAGACGAGGACGCGCACTCCGGCCGGCAGGCCGAACTGGTCCCGGGACCAGCCCTCGTAGATGCTGTCGGCGACGTTGCACAGGTGGTTCATCGCGGCGTGGACGTCGCGCCAGTAGCGCTGGAAGGGCTGGTCGCGGCGGAGCGAGCCGCCGCCGGCCCGGCGGAAGAGCTCGTCCACGGCGTCGGTGGCGCGGCGGGAGGCGCGGACCTGGTTGCGGCGTGCCTCGGCGCGGGCCTCGATGGTGACGGTCTTGCCGGCGAGGACGTCGTCGTACATGCGGTCCATGGTGGCCAGCAGGTGGGTGCGGCTGGCGTCCAGGTCGGCGGCGGCCTCGCCCAGGCTGGACAGCTGGTGCGGGTCCTCGGCGGCCCGGCTCCCGACGACGGTGACGCGCTGGCGGGTGTAGACGAGGAAGGCGGCGAGGGCGCCTTCGGCGATACCGAGGGTGGAGGCGCTGATGGCGCTGGAGAACATCACGCCGAACGGCATCGCGTACAGGGGGTTTCCGGGACGGTTGCGTTCGGCGAGGATGCCTTCGCTCACCTCGTGCGCGTCGAGGGTGCGATGGTCGGGGACGAAGGCGTCCCGGACGATGATGTCCTTGCTGCCGGTGCCCGCGAGGCCGATCACGTCCCAGCTGTCCTGCTGGATCTCGTAGTCGGCGCGGGGCAGGACGAAGTGCCGCATGTCCGGCGGCATGGGGATGTTGCCGTCGTCGTCGGTGACGATGCCGCCCAGGACGGCCCAGTCGCAGTGGTCGCTGCCCGAGGCGAAGGGCCAGCGTCCGGAGAACAGGTAACCGCCCTCGACCCTGCGGGCGCGGCCGTTGGGCGCGTAGGGGGAGGAGACCCAGGTGTCGGCGTTCTCCCCGTGCTCGCCCCACAGCTCCTGCTGGAGTTTCCGGTCGGCGAGGGCCAGCTCCCAGGGGTGGATTCCGACGACGCCGCCCACCCAGCCTGCGGCGGGGTTGCGGGCCGCGAGCGCCATCACGGTGCGGTAGAACTCGCCGGGTGCGGCCTCGTAGCCGCCGAACTCGCGGGGCTGTAGCAGACGGACGATTCCGGCGGAGCGCATCATCGCGGCGGTCTCGTCGGTGAGCCGGCCTGCTTCGTCGTCCTTGACGGCCTGCTGTTCGAACTGCGCGGCGAGCTTCTCGACGCGCTCGGTTACCTCGTGCATGAAAGTGAAACCTCGTCCTTGAGGGGCAAGTGGGGCAGTGGGGCAGTAGGGCGGTGGACCAGCGGGTCGGTGGTCAGTGCTGGGCGATGAAGTCGGCGACCAGCCGGTTGAACTCGGAAGCGTGCTCCAACTGGGCCCAGTGGCCGCAGCGGTTGAGGAGCACCAGGCGCGAGTCACGAATCGTCGACACCAGGCGCAGCGAGTTCTCGAAGTGGACGACACGGTCGTCACGGCCGTGGATGAGCAGCGCGGGCGCGGAGATGGCCGCGATCTCACCGTCGGTGGCGGCGGTGCCGACCTGATGTGTCCGATTCAGGTGCTCCAGGAAGTTCTTCAGGTGGTCGGGGCGGGCCTGCGCGGTCGCGGCCCGGGCACGGGCGAGTTCCTCACGGTCGGGGCCGCTGTGGAAGGTCATGACGTCGACCAGTTCGGCCATGGTGGCTTCTGTGGGGTCCGCGTAGCCGCGGACGAGGACCTTCAGCCCCTCGCTGGGGCCGTCGCCGGGGCCGAAGAGACCGGGACCGCCCTTCCCCGCGGGCGCGCCCATGGTGACGAGGTGCGAGACGCGGTCGGGGTGCAGGGCGGCCAGGCGCAGGGCGGTCATGCCGCCCATGGAGTTGCCCACGAAGGCGGCCTTCTCGATGCCGAGTTCGTCGAGGAACTGGAGCACGGCGGCGGTGTGGTCGCGCTCGCCCCCTTCGATGGTGTCGGACCGGCCCCAGCCCGGCATGTCGACGGCAAGTACCCGGTAACGCTCCGCCAGCGCGGGAATGTTGGCGGAGAAGTTGCTCCAGCCGGTGGCGCCGGGACCGCTGCCGTGCAGGAAGACCACGGGGTGGCCCTGGCCTGCCTCGTTGTAGTGCAGCGTCCAGTCCTTGGTGGTGACGGTGCGGCTGGTGTTCTCCTCGGTGAGGGCGACGGCTGTCACAGCCAGGCTCCTTCCAGGGGCAGGGACGAGAGGGCGGCGGTCGCGGTGGTGGAGGTTCCGTACCGGCCGCGGTGGAAGACGAGCGGGCGTTGCGCCTGTTCGCCGGGGCGCAGGGCGAGTCCCATGACGTGGCCGACGACGAGGTCGTGGTCGCCGACGGGGTGGTCGTCGGCGAGTCGGCAGTCGGCCCAGGCGATGGCGTCGGTGAGGACCGGTGAGCCGGTCGGGCCCGGCACCCAGTCGACGGCGGCGAAGCGGTCGACGTCCCGGGACGCGAAGACGCGGCAGACGGCCTCGTGGTCTTCGCCGAGGACGTTGGCGCAGAAGGCCCCCGCGGTGCGGATGCGGGCCCAGGTCGAGGAGTTGCGGTCGGGGAAGAACCCGACCAGTGGCGGGTCGAGCGAGATGGAGGTGAAGGTGCCGACCGCCATGCCGACGGGACCTTCCGGGGTGATTGCGGTGATGACCGCGACACCGGTGGGGTAGTGCCCCAGGACTCTGCGGAAGGTGGCAGGGTCCTGGTGGTCGACGAGTGTCACCGCGGGCTCTTTCTGTCGTTCCTGTACGGCGCGCTGCACAGGGTGCTCACGGCTGCTGGCCGCGGGTGATGAGGGCGGGCGGCAGTTGCTTGGACGCCTCGGTCTGGTGGTGGCCCCAGATGCTGAAGCGGTCGAAGGTACGCGACTCCCAGGAGAGGTCGTCCACGGCGATGCCGCCCCAGCCGTACTCGATCTGGAACGCCGCGGGGGTGTGGAGGTAGAAGGACGTCATCAGGTCGTTGACGTGCCGGCCCAGGGTGAGGGCCAGCGGCACCTCGTCGCGCTCGCACAGGTCCAGCGCGGTGCCGACGTCGTCGATGTCGTTGACCTCCAGCATCAGGTGCTGGAGGCCGGTCACTCCGGGGACCTCGCCGATGGCGAGCGTGTGGTGGCGTCCGTTGACGTGGTAGAAGCGGATCTGTACCTGGCCGTCGATGACGATGCGGTCGGACAGCTTGAAGCCGAGGACGCCGCTGAAGAAGGCGTCGGCCTGCGCCAGGTCGGGGACCAGCAGCACGATGTGGCCCATGCCCTGCTCGCCGGTCTTGAAGCCGCTCAGCGGGCGGCCGGGCCGGAACGTGGACGGGTAGTAGTCGCGGCCCCAGGACAGCTCGTGGCGCAGGCCGAAGGGGTCGGTGAACCACAGCAGGTTCTCCACCGCCCGTGCACGGGCCAGTTCGGGCGTGCCGTCGGTGACCTGCACATCGTGGTCGGCCAGGCTCTTCGCCATGGTGCGGGCGGTGCGTTCGTCGGGGACGTTCCACCCGATGTAGGCGACGTCGTCCTTCTCGCCCGGGTGCAGCGCGAGCCGCCAGGCGGCGTCGTCCATGCGCAGCAGGACGGTGCCGTCGTCGCGCCGTGGTGCGAGTTCGAGGCCCAGGGTGTCGGGACCGAAGGTGGCCCACTGCTCGTAGGAGGGGGTGGTTATGCCGAGGTAGGCGAGTGACTGGATCACGGTGACCTGCCGATCGAGAAGGTGACTGATCGCTTAATCTAGAATCAACATTCTAGAGATTTGCCGGGAACGGTAGCCCCGTAGACGTGTGGTAGCAAGAGGTCATGGCAAAGAAGGCCGGCGTGCAGCACCGGCAGACCGAAGAGTCCCGTCGCCGCATCCTGGAGGCGACGCTCGAACTCGCGGCCGAGCGCGGTTACGAGGGCACCACGATCGCGCTGGTCAGCAAACGTTCAGGACTGCCCTCGGGGTCGGTGTACTGGCACTTCGAGAACAAAGACAGCCTCTTCGCGGCGCTCATCGAGCAGAGCTTCGAGGAGTGGGCGCGGCAGACCGGGTGGTCGAGGGAGTCGGGTCCGCGGTCCCAGCAGCGGCTGGACGACTTTCTGCGGGAGAGGCTGACCGCCGACGACTTCAGCCACGGCTTCTGGCGGCTCGGTCTGCTGCTGTCGCTGGAGCGTCGCATGGCCGACTCCTCGGCCCGCCAGACCTTCCTGGCCATCAGGCGGCGGGTGCTCGACGCGCTGGCGCAGTGGTGGTCCGTCCTGCTCCCCGACGAGGTGGGTGCGCGCGACCCGGAGCTTTCCCGTCGGCTGGCGCAGTTCACCCTCGCTACCTCCGACGGTTTGTTCATCGCGATGGCGGCGGGCGACGACTGGGACTTCCACGCCCTGTCCGCCATGCTGGCCGACGCCCTGAGCCATCAGGTGTGCCGAGCCCTCCAGGGGGCGGACGGGACGGCCGGGGCCGGACCCTGACCGGGAGGCCCGGCATCACGTCGGGCGCGCGCCGGCTTCGCGGCGGTCGACGCGGTCCGTGGTCCCCGCCGTCACGGTCCGGCCCCGGTGTCGGACCGCGAGGAGTGTTGTCTGTCCGTCGCCATTCCCCAGGGGGCGGCGACGGCCTCGAGCGCCGAGGACACCACCCTCGGCTTCGCCGGGTTGCAGCGTCGCGCTGGGCTGCCCAAGGGCACTTTGCATCGCACGCTCGGCGATCCGGTGGCCGCGCGCCTGCTCGACCGGGCAGCGGGCCGTTACCGTCTGTCCGGCCTGGTCTTCGAACTGGGGATGCGCGCCTCGGTGGAGCGTGGCCTGCCGGAGGTGGCGACCCCGTTCCTGGAGGACCTGTACGTGCGCACGCATGAACTGGTCCACCTGGGCATTCGCGAGGGCACCGAGGTGGTCTACGTGGCGACGAGGCGCGCCAGGGACTGCCTGGCCTGGGGCCTCGGCGCCGACCGCCCGCACAGCAGTGGTGTGGGCGGTCGGATCCCGGGCTGTCAGGCCGTGACCCTGCCGAAGAGGTGGTTGGCGGGAGCATCCGGGTCGTTGCCGTAGAAGAACTCGGTGAGAACCTGGTGGAATTCGGCGCGGTCCAGCCCGCCGGAGCCGTCCCTGTCCAGAGCGGCGAAGACCGTGGCGCAGTCCTCGCCGGGCACACCGGCGACCGAGTCGAACATCTGCTGGAACTCGGCCTGGTCGATCTTGCCGTCTGCGTTGAGGTCGACGAGGTCGAAGAAGCAGTCGGTGACCGGCGCGATCTGCTGCGGATAGAGGGCGGGGTCGGTCAGGACGCTCCTGAAGCCTTCGATCATCTCCCGCAGGTCGACCTTCCCGTCACCGTCCTGGTCCATCGGGGCGATCACATTCGTCCAGAACCCGTCCATTCCCTCGATGAGTCGGCGGGCGGTCGCGGAGTCCGGCGGGGTGTCTCGGGCGGCGATGTAGCGCTCGCTCATCGCGCGGACGTCTTGCTGGGTGATGAACCCGTCGCCGTCGACGTCGGCGCCCCTGAACCACTGGCCGTACTTGAGGTCTTGAAGTGCAGTCACGACTGCGCACAGTATTCATCTGATTACGCAATTGCAAAACGGGGGGAGCCTCTGGCAGCCGGGGCGGCCCGCTGCGCGCTTGACGACGGCGAACTCGAAGAACCTGCCCGAAGAGGCAGGCAGCTTGCGTGTCAGCGTTCGAGGTGTGGTGGTGTGAAGGCGAGCACATCTGGAAGGGGGCCGTCGTAGAGCTCGACGTCGACGAGCGCACTGTGGGCGCTCGGTCCCTGGGACAGTCGCGAGCACCCTCGGTCGGCCGTGAGGGTGTTCGGATTGCCGTGGCGGTCCAAGGTGCCGCTCTGGCCTGGCTGGGCCGGGTCCCACCATGCTCCGGTGGACAGTTGGATGACGCCTGGCATGACATCGTCCGACAGGACTGCGCCCGCCAGGCAGCTGCCGCGGTCGTTGTGGACGCGTACGATCATGCCGTTCTCGATGCCACGGGACGCGGCGTCCAGCGGATTGATCGTCACGGGCTCGCGGCCACGGATCTTCGACCTGAGGCTGTGGCCGCCGTTGTCGTACTGGCTGTGCAGACGTGAGGCGGGCTGATTCGAGATCAAGTGCAGCGGGAATCGGTCCGATAGGCCGGCACGGAGCCACTCCACTGGTTCGAACCACGCCGGATGCCCGGTGCAGTCGTCGTAGCCGAACGAGTTGACCTCCTCGGAGAAGATCTCGATCCGGCCCGACGGGGTCGTAAGGGGGAAACGCTGCGGATCTGCGCGGAGCGCCTCGAAGCTGCCGGGGAACGGGCCGCTCAGCGCCGGCAGCTCAGCCGTGGAGCTTCGCCAGAAGTCGTCGAAACTCGGCAAGGCCCCGTCGTCGCCGAGGTCGGCCCTCGTCTGCTCGTAGAGGTGCCGGACCCATTCGATCTCGGAGCGTGACTGCGTGAACTCGCACTCGTATCCGAGCCGGGAGGCCAGGGCGGTGAAGATGTGGTGGTCGGTGCGTGACTCGCCCGCCGGCTCACGGACTTTCGGCATCGCGACGAGGTGGGGGTCGGAGAATCCGGCGGCGAAGTCGTCGCGCTCCAGGCTGGTGGCGACGGGAAGGACGATGTCGGCGAACTTGGCCGTGGTGTTCCACCAGGCTTCGTGAACCACCACCGTGTCAGGGGTCTGCCAGGCGCGGGTCAAGCGGTGGAGATCTTGGTGGTGGTGGAACGGGTTCCCTCCGCACCAGTAGATCAGGCGGAGCTCGGGCAAGGTCAGGCGCCGGCCGTCGTAGTCGATGGTCTTGCCCGGATGCAGCAGGGTGTCGGCGATCCGTGCGACAGGGATGAAATCCGCGACAGGGTTGGGAACCCGGGGAATCGACGCCACGGAGGGCCGGCCGGGGGCGACGCCGGTCGCGTCCATCGTCGCGTAGCCCGCGCCCCAGCCGCAGCCTGGCCGCCCCATCGAGCCCGCCATGGCAGCCAGCACGACCGACATCCAGATCGGCTGTTCGCCGTGGTCCGCCCGTTGTATCGCGTAGTTGACCATGATGAGCGAACGGTGCGTGGACAGGCGGCGAGCCAGTTCGGTGATCGTGTCCCGGCTCATGCCCGTGATCCTCGCTGCCCAGGCAGCATCCTTGGCAACGCCGTCGAATGCGCCGGTCAAGTAGGAGGCGAAGCGGTCGAACCCGACGCAGCAACGGCGAAGGAAGTCCTCGTCGTGCCAGCCGTTGACCAGCATGGTGTGTGCAATGCCGAGCATCGCGGCGGTGTCGGTGTTGGGGATGACGGGCAGCCACTCGGCGTCGAGGAAGCCGGCGGTGTCGCTGCGGATAGGGCTGATGTTCACGAACCGCACCCCGGCCGCACGGCACTGTCGCTGAAGGTCCTGCGTCTGGTGTCTGGCCAGTCCGCCGGGGTTGATCTGGCTGTTCTTGAGGGCCAGCCCTCCGAACGCCACCACAAGCTCACAGTTCTCGGCGATCTCGTCCCACATCGGCATCCGGGACTGGTAACTCCACGGAGATCCGCCGATCACATGGGGGAGGATGACCTCCAAAGCTGCGGTGCTGTACGTGTTGCGAGAGTCGGTGTATCCCCCGCCTAACGCCAGGAACCGGTGGAGTTGCCCCTGCGCGTTGTGGAACGCGCCTGCACTCGCCCAGCCGTAGGAGCCGCCGAACACCGCGCTGTCTCCGTGCTGTGAACGCACTCGGCGCAGTTCCTCGCTCACCAGGGTGATCGCGTCGTCCCAGCTCACCTCCACGAAGGCGTCCGCGCCCCTGGCCGTGTCGTGGGCGCGCGGCAGGCCGTTCAGCCAGCCCTTGCGTACCGCGGGGCGCAACACGCGGGCGCTGTCGTCGGCGGCTGTCACCATTCCGGGTCCGATGGGCGACGGCGCGGGGTCATCGCCCCTCGGCTCGATTCGCACCAGCCGACCGGAATCAACCACCGCGACAAAACTGCCCCAGTGCGTCGCAACCGACATGCGTCGTTCCACGATGCATCAACTCCGTCCCTGAAGTTCCCCGGCTCTAGGACAGCGGCCACTTATGTCACAGTGGCTCCACGTCAGTTGACGGGCCGCAGGACACAGACTCCCCCTGCGGCCTGCTGCCCAACCCTGCACGTGCACGACCCTTCCAACGGCCGCACAGAAGCGCCGTCCGCGTCGACTCGCCTCAGGGAGCATGTGTCGTCATGGGCTGGCAATACGTCCGGGACACCGGCGGCACGGTATCCATCCCGACCTCCCGAGATCTCCCCGTCGGCAGCTACCAGCTGTGGATTCAGACGAACGACGGCTACGTCCCCTTCGCCGGCCCCTGCGACCTGAAGATCGTCTGACAGACCGCCGAAACCTGCGGCGACCGGCAGCCGCTCCCGCTGTGTTGCTCTCCTGGCTGCGGCGCGGGCGCACCTCGTCCTCAGCCGCGTTCACCCATCAGGCCACCGGCACCTGGGCGGGCGTCACGCCGGTCTCCTCGGCGATCGCCAGGACGGTCGACGACGGCGGTCTTCTGGCCGGTGCTCTCGGTGTGGATGACCATGCCCAGGTCGCTCGGGCGTCCCCCGGCGGAGCTGCGGTACTTGCCGGTGAGCAGTCCGCCGCCGAGCGGAGACCACAGGGCTGCGCCGAGCCCGAGGCTCTCGGCCATGGGCAGGAGCTCACGGGGCGCCGGTGCGCTCGACGAGGCTGTACTCGTGCTGGATGCCCACGATCGGGGCCCAGTTCTCCAGGTCCGCGAGGGTTACCGCCCAGGGTGCAGTCGTGAGCTTGAAGGCATCCCGTCTTACGGGGGCCCGTTTCTCTCCCCCAACGCATTCGTTGTCGCAGTGGATCACCGTCGTCGAGTGTGCTGGCTGGGGCTGTACTGGTGGAAGTCATTGATGTGCACCACTGCTACGGGAAACGGCGCGTGCTGCGGGGAGTCGATCTGCGACTGCCGGCAGGGGCGCTGACCGGCATTGTGGGAGAAAACGGTGCAGGCAAGTCCACCCTGCTGAAGATCCTGGCTGGGGAGCTTCGGCCGTCCGGCGGCCAGGTTCGACACGCCGGCCGGTTTGGATACTGCCCGCAGCAGGTGGTGCTCAACGACGCGCTGACCGTGCGCCAGCACCTCGCCTTCCTCCAGGCGGCGTTCCGGCTGGATGACCTGCGGCACGCTCAGGAGGTGATGGAGGTGCTCGGCCTGGTCGAGTACGTCGATGAGCGGGCCGGGGTGCTCAGCGGCGGCACGCGGCAGAAGCTGAACCTCACTTTGGCGTTGATGCACGATCCGCAGGTGCTGCTGTTGGACGAGCCGTACCAAGGGTTCGACTGGGACACTTACCTGCGGTTTTGGCAACTGGCGGGCCGTCTGCGTGATCGGGGGCGTTCGGTCCTGGTGGTTTCCCATCTGGCCTACGACACCGAGCGTTTGGATGAGCTGTGGTGTTTGAGCGGCGGCCGGCTTCAGCCGCAGATGGCAGGTGCGGCATGAGGAAACAGATGATGCTGCTCACCACGGCCACGCGGTACGCGCTGGTGGAGCACGGCCGAAACCGCTTTGCCGTGGTGCTGATCGCCCTGTTCCTGCCCGTGTGGGTCCTGCTGGCGCACGCTGCGATCCCCGATACCCCGGCCCGTCTGCGCCTTCGGGCCACCGGGGAGCTGCTGGCTCCTCGGGGTAACGAGATCACCGCGATCAGCGGCGCGCTCAACGCCGTCACTCTGATCACTGGTTTCCTCATGTTCGCCGCGACCTTCACCAGCAGCGGCTTCGACCGGCGTCTGGCCATGGCCGGCTATCCCCGCACACATCTGGTCGCGGCGAAGGTCGCGGCGCTCACCTTCGTCTGCGCCCTGATCGCCGCATACGCCACCGCGGTGACCTGCCTGACCTGGACACCCCGCCAGCCGGTGCTGCTGACCACGGCGTTCTTCTGCGCCGGGCTGACCTATGGCGTGCTGGGGGTCGGCTTCGGTGCGCTGCTGCGCCGCGAGGTCGAGGGCATGTTCGCCATCGTGATGACCAGCATCGTGGACCTTCTGCTGCAAAACCCGATCACGAGTTCTGGTGCGGGCAGCACGATCACCCGGTTCCTGCCGTCCTACGGCGCCATGCAGGCGGCCACCGCCGCAGGTTTCTCCTCCGTCTCGGTACCCCGGTACGTGCTCTGGCAGCTGGCCTGGTTCACCGCGGCGGCGCTGCTGGGCCTGCTCGCCTTCCACCGGCGTACCCGCACCACCCTGACGGTGACACCGCACGGGCCTGTGCCGGAGCAGTCCGCCCGGCATCAGCAGACCGCTGACCTGCTGTGACATGCGCGACTAGGCCGCAACCGGATGCCTGCCGGCATCGTTGGGCGCGATGTGACAGCCACGGATGAACGCACCTCCCAGGTCCAGCAGACCGCAGTGACGACGCCGGCGCGGCCCCCGGCGAAGTCGTCCCGGGCGGTGATCGGCAATGATCGGACGCTGCGGGCGGCGTACCGGCATTGCCGGCAGCTGACCAGGGAGCAAGACCGGGCCGAGTACGCGCTGATCCAACTGGTGCCCGCCGCAGTGCGCCCCGCCTGCTGGGCCCTGTGGGCGGCAGCCAACGCCATCGACGACCTGGCCGACGACCGTACCGTCGCTCCGCCTGAGCGGGCCGCCCGGGTCGAGCAGTGGATCACCGCGCTGGAGCGCGAGCTGATGACCGGGACCAGCACGGACCTGGTCCGTCACGCGCTGGTGGACACCGCGCAGCGCTGGCGCCTGGACCTGAGCGAACTGCACGATGCGATGTCCCTGGTCCAGGACGACGCCCATGGCCGGCGCTTCGCCGACTGGAGCGCCTGGCGCTCCTGGGGCCGCGGCAACCTGCTGCCCTGGTTCGACCAGGTCCGCGAACTCTTCGACAGGGCCGGCGTCCCCGTGACGCTACGCCTGGACACCCAGGAGATCTACGAGGAGTTCCTCGACGGCGTCCGCCTCACCGACATCCTCACCGACCTGTCCGCCGACCTCGCCCAGGGCGATCTCCTCCTGCCCGACGACGCCCTCGACCGCTACCCGAAAGCCGCAGGCGACCTGACAGATTTACGCTGGAGCCCCGCTGTCAGCAGCTTGATCACCCACCTGAGTGGCCTGGCCCGCCAGTGGGTGACCCAGCCCGCCCTCACCCGGGGCATGCACCCCGGACCCGCCACCATCCTCAACACCATGGCCGACCTGCTCCGCGCCCAGCTCGACGCCATCACCAACGCCGGACCCTCCCTCCTGCGCACCCCGCCCCGGCCCAGCCTCCTCACCAGCGCCCGCATCCTCGCCCCCGCCCGAACCCGCGCCGCCCTGGCCTGGACCCTCACCCCCGTCACCGTGCCACCCCCGCACCGCCCAACCCCACACAACGCCCTGCCCGCCGCGCGGGCAGCGCGAAACGGTACGTTCAGCGCACCACCTCCCCACCCCGCCGGGCACCCTCCCCCGCGAATCCCGGCCGAGCAGATGCCCGTCCACGTCGCCGTGATCATGGACGGCAACGGCCGCTGGGCCCAACAACGCGGCCTGGCCCGGCACGCCGGGCACCGAGCCGGAGCCGCCGCCATGCGCGAGACGGTCCACGGCGCACTCGAGATCGGCCTGCGCCACCTGACCCTGTACACCTTCTCCACCGAGAACTGGAAACGCGACGCCGAGGAAGTCGACGCGATCCTCGACGTCGTCCGCGGTGAGCTGACCGACAACCCCTTCCACGCTCTCGACGTCCACATGCGCTGGCACGGCCGCACCGGCAAGCTCCCCACCGACGTCGTCGACCTGCTCCGCCGCCGGGAACGCACCACCCGCGGCCGCACCAGCCTGACGCTGACCATGTGCATCAACTACGGCGGCCGCGACGAGATCACCCGCACCACCGCCGCGCTCGCCCACCGCGTACACGACGGACAACTCGACCCCGACCACATCAGCGAAAGGGACTTCGCCCGCCACCTGCCCCACCCCGACATGCCGGATGTCGACCTGCTGTGGCGTACCGGGGGCGAACAACGCACCTCCAACTTCCTGCCCTGGCACACCGCCTACGCCGAGCTGCACTTCACCCCCGACTTCTGGCCCGACATCGACCGACGCCACCTATGGCACGCGATCACCGAATACAGCCGCCGTCAACGCCGCCACGGCGCCGCTCCCACCCCATCGTCCACCACGACATCCGTCTCCTGATCGGAACTGAGCCGAACCCGGTTGCCGTCGTCGGGTCGGACAGCCGTCGCTTCGACGGCGGCAAGCTGATCAATGGGCGCAGGCGGCACGTCGTGGTCGACGCCCTCGGTCTGCTGCTGGGGGTGATGGTCTCCGCCGCGGACACCGGAGACCGCGCCGCCGCCCAGGTCCTGCTTGAGCAGGTGGCCGACGCGCACCACCGGCCGCCCCTGGTCGTGATGGAACGTCAGGTCGTCGAGGAGCAGGCGGCGAAGGCTTCGTCGTCGGTCCACTCGGCGCCCGTGAGGTTCGCCTGCGGATCCTCGCGCTCGAAGCGGCCGCGGGGGTGGCGACGTCGAGGTCCTGGCTGGGGCGGTTCACGAGGTGGTGGGCTCGCACGGCGTACCCGCCGGTGAGAACCAGCGGGTACGGGGAACCGAGCGCGATGGCATCCGCCAGGAGCCGTGTGTGCAGCTCCGGCATGTCCGTCACGCGGCTGCCCGCGTGCGGGCGGCGAGCTGAGGGAAGGCGTCGTCCCATACGGTGCGCACGGTGCGGCCGACGAGGGTGCGCAGCACCGGCCACAGCTGGAGGAGCAGGTCCTGGTTGAGGTAGCGGGGCAGGTCGTCGTGCAGGCCCTCGTGCGGGACGGTGCGGTACAGGCCCATACGCCGGCGCGGCTTGCCCAGGTCGCGCAGCTACGATCTCGCCCGGTCCGCACCTGCCTGGATAGGGCCGTTGCCGAGGTCGAAGTCCAGTGGCCCCGCCGCTTTCCGACCAGAACGTCAGAGTGAGCGCAGCGCCTCTGTCGGAGCGAGCCGGGAGGCCCGCAGGGCCGGGTAGAGGCCGGCCAGGACACCCACCGCCATGGCCACGGCGGGCCCGGTGACCAGGATGGCCGGCGGGACCACCACGGGCCAGCTCTCCCAAGCGGCGTAGCCCAAGACGCCCACGGCGCCGAGCAGTGCGCCGATGACGCCACCGACCGCGCCGAGGACGGCGGCCTCGATGAGGAACTGGGTGGCGATCTGTCCCGTGCGTGCGCCGAGCGAGCGCCGTAGACCGATCTCGCCGCGGCGCTCCATGACGCCGACGACCATGGTGTTGGCGATGCCGACACCGCCCACCAGCAGGGCGACCGAGGCCAGGGCGATGACGAGACTGTTGAGGCCGGAGACGGTCTCGTAGCGGGCCTTGAGCAGGTCGGAGGGGCGGGAGACGGCGACGCTCTGCGGTGCGGCCGGGTTCGCGGTGGCACCCGCGACGTTCTGCACGGCGGACACCTTGTCGGGGTCGGTGCGCAGGTAGACGGTGCTCGCCGTGTCGTCGGACTTGAGGTCCTTGACGGCGTTGGTCCAGCTCATCAGCACCGAACGGTCGATCTCGGGAGCGAGTTCGTTGGCGCGCAGGATGCCGATGACGGCGTACCAGCGGTCTGCGATCCACACCCGCCTGCCCGGCGTGTACAGGCCGAGCGCTTCCGCGGCGTCGTGGCCGAGGACCACGGTGGGCAGCTTCTCCGAGGAGGCGTCCAGCCAGCGGCCTGCTTGCAGTTCGCCGCGCAGCGCCGACAGCAGGTTGCGTCGGGCGCCCACCACCTGTAGGCCGCCGTCGCGGTCCCTGGGCATGTAGGGGGTCCGGTACACCTTGGCCTCGGTGATGGTGACGGCGGTGGTCTGCTGGACGGGGCCGATGCGGGAGAGCATCTTCTCCGCCTGCGGCGGCAGCGTGGTCTGCGTGCCGTCGAGGCCCTTGCCGGGTGAGACGGTGAGCAGATTGCTGCCGAGCCTGTCGAGCTGCGCCAGCAGGTGGGCCTTGCTGGAGGCCGACACCCCCGTGACGGCGACCAGCGCTGCGATGCCCAGGGCGATGCCGAGGGCGGAGAGCATGGCGCGCAGGCGGCGGATGCGCGGTCCGAGCGTCCCCTGCTGCAGGATGTCGCCGGGCCGTAGCCGGGCGGGCCGTGGCAGCGGTTCGACCGTGTGGGTCTGCGCCCCGCCAGGCGGGGGAGTGAGGGAGGAAGTCACATCCACGGCCCTCGCTCGTCGAAGGCGATGCGTCCGTCCCGGATGCCGATCCGGCGGGGGAAGGACTCGGCGAGTTCGGCGTCATGAGTGATGACCACGACGGTCGTCCCCCGGGAGTTGAGGGTGCGCAGCAGCTCGACGATCTCCTGACCGGAGTGGGTGTCGAGAGCACCGGTGGGTTCGTCGGCGAGCAGCAGTCGCGGTGCGCCGACCACGGCGCGCGCGATGGCCACGCGCTGCTGCTCGCCGCCGGAGAGCTGGTTCGGCTGGTGCCGGAGCCGGTGACCGAGGCCGACGGTTCTGAGGACGTCCGTGGCGCGGCGCCGCCGCTCCGCGGAGTCGACACCCGAGTACAGCAGGCCGGTGGCCACGTTCTCCACCGCGCTGAGTCCGGGCATGAGGAAGAACTGCTGGAAGACGAAGCCGATGTCGCGGGCGCGCAGGACCGCCAGTTGGGACTCGCTGAGCCGGTCCACCGGGTGGCCGGTGACGGCGAGGCTGCCGGAGCTGGGCCGGTCCAGGGTGCCGAGCAGGGCGAGGAGGGTGGACTTGCCGGACCCGGACGGGCCGACCACGGCGACGAGTTCGCCCTCTTCGACGGTGAGGCTGATGCCGTGCAGGACACGGGTCGGCGGGTCGGTGGGGAACTCGCGGACGACGTCGACCAGGTCGAGGACGGGAACGGCGGTGCAGGTGCTCACTCGGGGATCACCACCTTGGTGCCTTCTTTGATGTCGCCCTTGGTGATCTCGGCTCGGGCGTCTGCGACGAGGCCGATCGTCACGGGGATGAGCTTGTGCTGCCCATCGGGCTGGATGACTTCGACGCCGTAACCGCCTTCCGCGAGGGCGAGGAGCGCGGTGACCGGGACGGCGAGCACCTGGTTGGCCTTGTGGTCGCTCACGGTGAGTGCGGCCGGTCCGGGGCCGGCCGCCTTTACGGTCTTCTGGTCCGGAAGGGAGACGCTCACCTCGGACTGCTGTTTGGTGTCCCCGCTCTGGTCCTGTCCGCCGCCGTCCTGTTGTTGCTGGGCGCTGATGTTGACGGCGGTGACCTTGCCGCTCACCGTGTTCCCGTTCGGGAGACCGACCTTGAGTCCGGTGCCGGGTGAGAGGCGTGACAGCTGGCTGTAGGAGACCTCGGCGGTCGCCACCAGTCGGGTGCCGGTGACCTTGAGCAGGGCTGTACCGGTCAGCGATGAGCCCACGACGCCCACGGTCTGGGACACGCGCAGGCGGGGCAGGCCGAGCACGACGACCGAGCCGGGGTCGACCGCGCCGGTCCGAGGGGAGCCCAGTTGCTTCTGCCACCGCTTCACGGCGGTCTCGGTGGCGGTCGTGAAGGTGTCGTCGGCGGTCAGGCCCAGCCCGTCCGCGTAGCCGAGGTCGATGAGGTTCCTCTTCAGGGCGCGAACGTCCTCGCCCCGCATGTCCTTTCCGGTCTTGTTCTTCTTCAGCATCCGCCACAGCGGGCGGTCGCCCCGAAAGTACGGAACGCGGACTCCGTCGCGCTCCCACAGCCACTGCCCGGGCCGTACGACGTCCCCGGTCTGCCGGATGGCGGTGAGGGTACCGCCGGCACGGCCCACGACCTCGGTCTCGTGCCCGTAGCCGATGGTGCCCTTGACGTCCATGCCGGTCGACAGGGACGTGCGCTCGACCACGGCGGTCGCTTGGGGCTTGGCGGTGCCGTCACCCGTGCCGCCGTCCCGGCCGTCCAGCCAGCCGTGCTGCTGCGCGGTGACCGCCAGGGCGGTCACCGCCGCGACGGTGATGACGGCGCCGGCGACCCGGCGGGAGCGGCCGGTGCGGCGTCGGCCGTCACGACGGCGGCCGGTCGGGGAAGAGGAGTCCTCGGACTCGGTGCTGTCGCCGGTCCGGTCGAGGGATCCGGCCTCGTGAGCCGTGTTCACCGGCCACCCCCCTCGTTGACGAGGCCCACGCCGCCCGACATGTAGTCCTTGCACTTCTCCAGGACTTTGGTCCAGGTCTCCGGGGGGACGTCGGGCATCTTCATCTGCGGAGCGCCGTCGACGACGCCGGGGTCGGCCATGTCGGGAATGCCGTTCTTGCGGGCGCAGGCGGCGAACCTGCGGGCGTCCTGCACGGCCTTCTCGTCGTGCTGGGCCCGGAGCTGCTGCATGCCGGGGACCTTCTTGTTGCAGACCGCGATGGCCTTGTCGATGGCCTGGGCGTCGCTCTGCTCGTCGGAGCCGCCGCCGCTCTTGTCCGCGCCGGAGGCGCTGAGGCCCACACCGTTGTCGTCGACCTTCACCCCGGAGACGCCCTGGTCGCGCAGGCAGCTCTCGAACTTGCGGTAGGTGGCTTCCTTGTCGACGGGGGGCGCGGAAGTGCCCTTCTTGTCGACGGACGCGACGTCGTCCTTGCCGCCGCCTCCATCGGAACCGCTGCCGCAGCCGGCGACCAGCAACACCCCGGACATGACCAGGACCACGGATGACACCCGCGTTCGCACACGCATCGAAGCCTCCAACGGGAAGTGGGCGGAGGGTCCGCCCACGGACACGACAAGAGGTACGGCAGGTGCGGTGTCGGCCCGGTAAGACGACGACTCACCCTTGGCTCACCCGCCGGAGCGAGCGTCGGCCCGGGCAGCCGTCCGACGAGACGGCCAGCGGGTGCCCGGACAGCCGAGGCCGGGCGGGTTCCGCCTGTATGCCACCCAAGGCTCACCGGCGAATCCCCAGGCCGGCGTTCCGGGTGGCGGCCACCGCACGGCCACCCGGCCGTCACCCGTCGCCCGCCCGGCTACCCCGCGTCCCCCGGCAGGGATGTATGCCTTCCCCGGTCCGGCGGACGTGTCAGGCGGAGACCGAGCGGTCCGGGAGAGCCACGCGCACTTCCAGGCCCCCGCCCGCACGGCACTGTGCTTCCACCGTCCCGCGGTGGGCGTCCGTCACAGCCTTGACCACGGAAAGCCCCAGCCCGCTGCCGCGGGGAGCACCCGAGCGGGGTGTGCCCCGGCGGAACGGGGTGAACAGGTCAGCCGTCGTGGCGTCGTCGAGCACAGCACCGGTGTTGGAGACGATGAGCCGGCTGCGTCCGTCGGCGCGGTCGTGCCGGGTTGCGATGTGCACCTGCCCGTGGGGCACGTTGTGACGGACGGCGTTGATGACGATGTTGCTCACCAGCTGGGCGAGCAGTGGGGCGTCGCCCTCCACAGGGGCGGGAGCGAGGTCCGAACGGACGTGGAGGCAGAGCGCCGCGATGTCCTGGCCGACATCGGTCAGCGCGGAAGCGACGAGGCGGCCCAGGTCGGTGCCGGTCGGGTGCAGGGTGCCGCTCTCTCCTGTGGCGAGGGCCAGAAGGGAGCTGATCAGTTCCTCGCTGCGCGTGGTCGCCGCGAGCGCCTGGTGAAGGGCCGGTCGCAGATCGGCCGGTACCCGGCCCTGGGCGAGAGGCACTTCCAGGGCGGTCCGTTGCAGGGTGAGGGGGGTGCGCAACTCGTGGGACGCCTGTGCGGTGAACACACGCTGTGCGGCGTACGCCCTCTCCAGCCGGCCGATGGAGCGGCCGGCGAGTCTGCGTCCCAGGAAGGCCGCACAGGCGGTCAGCAGCACCAGCGCGATGCCCGAGCGCAGCAGCAGGTCGTCGAGGACGGCACTCTCGAAGGAGTCGAAGGCGTGCGCGGGCGTGCTCGGCGTCGAGGGTACCGACGCGGTGGCGGTCTGGGCGCTGTCGAGCAGCGGCACCAGGCTCTGGCCCCGTGCACCGATGACCTGGCGGACCGAGAGCCAGTTCAGTGCGAGCAGTACGCCGCCGGCGAGGAGCATGGCCCCGCTGTAGAGGAGGGTGAGCCGGTTACGCAGAGACAGACGCCGCAGGGCAGCGGGCCATGGTCCCTTGCAGCGGGCGGCCTTCACAGGCGGTATCCGAAGCGGGGCACGGTCTCGATCAGCGGGGGATCGCCCAGCTTCTTGCGCAGCTGGTAGACCGCGACCTTGACGGCCGTGGTCTCGGGCGTCAGGTACGGATCCCACACCTGCTCCAGCAGTTCCCGGGTGGTGACGATGCCACCGTCCGCCGCGAGCAGCACCTCCAGCACGCTGAGCTCCTTGCGGGTGAGCGCGAGGGGACGTCCGTCGCGTTCGGCGAGTCGCCGAGCGGTGTCGAGCCGGACACCTCTGCGTTCCAGCACCGTGGGCGACGCCGGTGCGCCCCGGCGCCGGGCCAGCGCGTGCACCCGGGCCACCAGCTCGACGTAGGCGAACGGCTTGGCCAGATAGTCGTCGGCGCCCAGGCCCAGCCCCTCAACCCGGTCGGAGATGGTGCCGGACGCGGTGAGCATGAGGATGCGGGCGGGGTGAGCGGAAGCGACCAGGGTGCGGCACACGGCGTCGCCGCTGATGCCGGGCAGGTCCCGGTCCAGGACCACGACGTCGAAGTCGGTGGCGGCGGTCAGCTCCAGGGCGCGGGCGCCGTCATGAGCGACGCGCACGTCCATGCCTTCGCCACGCAGTCCGTCGGCGAGCATCTGGGCGAGTTCCACCTCGTCCTCGACAAGCAGTACGTCCATGGCCCTCAGTATCCGTGCGCATGGGTGAGCCTCAGGTGAGCCGTGGTCCCACCAACGGGACACCGGTTCGGGAGAACCCGGCGCCCGTGGCCGACATCGCCGCCACGCTCCGCGCCGGTCTGGAAGCCCGCGGCTGGACGGCGCACGCGCTGGAGACCGCCCCGCTGTCCGCCCGCTTGACCGTCGGTGGCGACACGAGGCGGTGGGCTCGCACGGCGTATCCGCCGGTGAGAACCAGCGGGTACGGGGAACCGAGCGCGATGGCATCTGTCAGGAGCCGTGTGTGCAGCTCCGGCATGTCCGTCACGCGGCTGCCCGGGTGCGGGCGGCGAGCTGGGGGAAGGCGTCTTCCCGCACGGTGCGGCCGACGAGGGTGCGCAGCACCGGCCACAGCTGGAGGAGCAGGTCCTGGTTGAGGTAGCGGGGCAGGTCGTCGTGCAGGCCCTCGTGCAGGACGGTGCGGTACAGGCCCATGCACCGGCGTGGTTCGCCCAGGTGGTATGAGGTCTCCCGGACCATGCCATGTGCAGCGGCAGCTCTACGACACCGTGGGTCGGCCCGCGCGGCTCGTCCAGCGACTCCGGCGGACGGCGGCGGAACTTCTCCCGGCACGGCGCGAGGTCCTCGGCGACCGCGCCCGGGACGTCCCTCGGGGTGGGTGCGGGGCGCAGAGGGCCGGAGGGCATGACTCCAGATCAACTCGACCGCCCCCACGTGCGGTGTCATGCAACAGGCAGCGCCGCACGTGATCTCCTGCTCGCAGCGGGAGCTTGCCCGGTCGGCGGGTGCTGACATCAGCGGCTCGTACCGGCGTCGCCGTCGTCACCGGAAGAATGCCGCTGTCTCCTGTCGCCCGAAGCGGAGTCTCCTTGCTCTTTCAACAGCTCAAGGAGCGCGGCATCCGCCCTCTTCCGATCTTCCTTCGTCAGCTCGACCGGTGCGTTGTTGTAGACGGCGTAGCGGTCCGGATCGATGATGTTGGCGGCCCGCAGGGTGAACGTCAGCAGACGTCGCCACCCCTTGCGGTGGCCGACCCTCGCCTGCAGTTGGACCTTGTAGTCACGGGCTTCCGGCATGAATCCGGAGAAGGGCGCCTCGAACTCGATGAAGAGTTGTTGCGCTTCTCTGCCGGGCACGACGAAGCCGGCCGGCAGCTTCGTCTCTTCGTCCGGCCCCGGCTGGAGGCGAGACGGTGAGGACATCCACAGAAGCGGCAGGTGAGAAGCGGGCTCGTCAGGGAAGGTCAGGATGAGGTCCTGTACGACGATCGGCTTGGGACCGGTGTTGTGAAGGACGAGCGGGAGCCGCAGGCGGGCCGTGGACGAGTGGATGATCGCCGCGAAGGCATGGGGCTCCCACGTCTTCAGCTGCCCTTGTCTGGCGTTGAGCCACCAGAACGAAGCGACGGTGAAGAACAGTGCACAGGCCGACACCACACTGGCGCCGGTGAGTGATGAGGACGCAACCTGGTCGGCCGCGGTCATCAGCGGAACCACACATTCAGTGTGCCAGCGTCGGCGTGGGCTCGCTCAGAGGACCCGGGACCTCCGCCACCTGCGCGCAGCAGCCGACGGGCCGGGCGGTCCCGCGTGTCACAGGTGGCCGCTGCACCGCCCGGCCGACGTCACGAGCCGGCCCCGGCAAGGAGCACGAGATACCAGGCGACCAGCGCGGCGCACCCCACCGAGGGGACGAGCCTGGGCAGCCCGTCTCCCCTGCGTACGTGTGTGGTCACGGCACCGGCGAGCAGCATCAGGAGGCCGAGGCCGGCCAGCTCTCCGAACAGCGGCAGGGCCGGGCCGACGGCCACGCCGATGGCGCCTGCCAGCTCCAGCGAGCCGATCACCCGGTAGGAGGCGGTGGTGAAGCCGGCGTGGGCGGCCAGCTCGGGCATCGGGCCGAGCGCCAGGATCTTGGCCACGCCCAGCAGAGCGAAGACCAGCGCGATGAGACAGGCCAGGGCGGCGGAAAGGCTCATGAGGCGTCCTTGACGGTGTGCGGGTGCCGCGCCCGGCGGCGTTCCGCTCCCAGGTCGGCGAAGTAGGCGACGAGGTGTGGGTTGTCGACCGCCGACGGGTTGAGGACCTGCTCGGCGGGCGCGCCCTGGAGGAGGCGCTTGACCGGGACCTCGAGTTTCTTGCCGGTCCTGGTGTGCGGGATGGCCGGCACGGCGAGGATCTCGTCGGGCACGTGGCGGGGCGAGGCGCCGGTGCGGATCGCGTCGCGGATCTTCTCGCGCAAGGCGTCGTCCAGGGTGGCACCGGGCGCGGGGACGACGAACAGGGGCATCCAGTAGCCGCCGTCGGGTTCCTCCGCACCGATGACGAGGGCCTCGGTGATCTCGGGGAGGCGTTCGACGATGTCGTGGATGTCGGCACTGCCCAGGCGTACGCCGTTGCGGTTGAGGGTGGCGTCGGAGCGGCCGTGGACGATCACTGAGCCGTGCGAGGTGAGGGTGACCCAGTCGCCGTGCCGCCACACGCCCGGGTAGGCGGTGAAGTAGGCGTCGCGGTAGCGGCTGCCGTCCGGGTCGTTCCAGAAGTACAGCGGCATCGACGGCATCGGGCGGGTGACGACCAGTTCGCCGACCTGGTCGACGACCGGCCGTCCCGCGTCGTCGTACGCCGCGAGCGCCACGCCCAGGTTGGGGGCGGACAGTTCCCCCGCCCAGACGGGGGTGGTGGGGGCGCTGCCGGCGAAGGCGGAGACGACGTCCGTGCCGCCGCTGGTGGAGGCCAGCTGGATACCGGCGCCCACGTGGTCGCGGACCCAGGGGTAGGCGGAGGCGGGCAGGGCGGAGCCGGTGCAGCCGATGGCCCGGACGGCCGACAGGTCATGGGTGGACGGTTCGATGCCCAGTTTGGTCATGGCCAGCAGGTACTGGGGGCTGGTGCCGAAGACGGTGACCTTGTGGCGGGCCGCCTGCTCCCACAGGATGTCCGGGCGCGCCTGCGGCGCGGGGCTGCCGTCGTAGGTGCAGGTGGTGGCGCCGGTCAGCAGGGTGGAGACGACCAGGTTCCACATCATCCAGTGGGTGGTGGTGTACCACAGCAGGCGGTCCCCGACGCCCAGATCGCAGTGCAGGGCGAGAATCTTGAGGTGTTCGAGCAGGACGCCGCCGTGGCCGTGGACGATGCCCTTGGGCAGGCCGGTGGTGCCGGAGGAGAAGACGATCCACAGCGGGTGGTCGAACGGCACCGGGGTGATGGTGAGGTATTCGGTGCGGGTGGCGGCGTCGTCCCAGGGAAGCGTCAGGCCGGTGTGGTGGGTCTCGGGCCAGGTGAGGCCCAGGTGGTCCACGAGCATCGTGGCCTTCAGCGTGGGCAGGGCGGCGGCCAGTTCGAGGGAGGCGGCACAGCGGTCGTGCGTGGTGCCGTTGAAGAGGTAGCCGTCCGCCGCGATGAGCACTGTGGGCTCGAGCTGGGCGAAGCGGTCGGCCGCGGCCTTGGGGGCGTAGTCCTGGCCGCACACCGACCACACCGCGCCCAGGCTGACGGTGGCGAGGAAGGCGATGACGGCGTGGGGGGTGTTGGGCAGGTAGCCGACCACCCGGTCGCCCTGTCCGACGCCCAGGTCGCGCAGGGTGGCCGCGACGGAGGCGACCTGGGCGCGCAGCTCTCGGCCCGTGATCTCGTAGGCGGCTCCGGTCTCGTCCAGTGCGGTGATCGCGGGGGCGTCCGGGTGCAGGTTGCGCAGTGCGTGGTGGGCGTAGTTGAGGGTGGCGCCGGGGAACCAGCGGGCGCCGGGCATGGTCTCCTCAGCCAGCACCCGCTCGTACGGCATGGCGGCGTCGGTGTCGAAGTACTCCCACACCGCCGCCCAGAACCCCTCCAGGTCCGTGACGGACCAGTGGTGCAGGGCCTTGTAGTCGCTGGGGTCCTGGATCCCTTCGGCGCCCCGGTGCCGGGCGGCCCAGCGGGCGAAATCCGCGATGCGGCTGCCGGCGGCCGTCCTCGGGTCGGGCGGCAGGAACGGTTCCGGCTGCGGCGTGGGGTGCGGGGTGGTCACGGTGCGGTGCTCCTCGGCAGGGGGACGGGCCGGGCATCGGTGGCAGGGCGGGCCGTGTGGAGCAGGGAGGCCCAGGCGGTGGGGTCCGGGAAGCGGCCGGTCCCGGCGGGGACGGTGTCCATCACGACGCGGTCGGGGCGTAGCAGGGCGGCGTCCGCCCGGCCGCGGCCCAGCCAGGCGGCGAGCGTGCCGTCGTCGTCAAGGTCGTCGACGTGGATCGTGGGTGCGTCGAGTGCCGTGGCCACGGACGTCATGTGCGGGGTGGGCGGCACAGCGGTCAGGAGGGCGAAGGAGTCTCCGAGGACGTCGTCCAGGCGGACTCGCCTGCCGTCGACGATCACCCAGGGCTGAGGGCAGAAGGTGCCGGTCAGCCCACGTCCGATGAGTCCGGGGCGGCGCCGCACTAGCGGGCCGGCGCTCAGCGCGGGGCTGAGGTCGCGGCTCACCGCCGCGGTCACGCCTGGGACGCGGCACGCGGCACCGACGACGGCCCGACGGAGTGCCGCGCCGCGGTCCTGCCCACCGGTCATGGCCCAGCCGATGGCCACGGCGAGCCGGATCACGTAGCGGGCGTGCGGTTTACGCTCGCGCTCGTAGGTGTCCAACAGCCGTTCGTCCGCGCCCTGTCGGAGAACGCGGGCGAGCTTCCAGGTGAGGTTTCGGGCATCGCGCAGGCCCGCGCACAGACCCTGGCCGATGAAGGGCGGGGTGAGGTGGGCCGCGTCCCCCAGCAGGAAGACCCGTCCCTGGCGCCACCGGTCGGCCAGGCGGGCCCGGAACGTGTACTGCGCCTGCCGGATCACCTCGAAGTCGTTGCCTCCCGGGGCGGCGGACGGCACGTCCACCCAGGGGGCGACCAGCTCGCGCACGCGTTCCCGGCCGTCCGGGCCGTCCAGTGGTACGTCGGCGGGCAGCCGGAACTCCCAGCGGTAGCGGTCCTCGCCGAGGCGCATGAAGGTGGCGGGCTGGGTGGGGCAGCAGATCTGGTCCACGCCCTCCCAGGTGCGCACCGGGCGGCTGGTGCGTACGTCGATGACCCGCCAGCTCTCTTCGAAGTGCAGGTCCTCCCAGGCGGCGCCGATGGCGTCGCGGGTGAGGCTGCCGGCTCCGTCGCAGCCGAGGACGGCATCGGCCCAGACGTGCTCGTCCTCGTCGCTGCCGTCGCGGCGGAAGGCGACCCGGACCGGCGCCGTCCCGTCGGTGCCCTGGGTGACGGACACGACCTCCACCCCGCCGCGCAGCTCGCACTCCGGGCGGCGCGCCAGAGCGGCGCGCAGCAGGTCCTCCAGGTCCGGCTGGTCGAACATGCTGGTCTGGGGGAAGCCGTGGTGACCATGCGGCGACCGCGCGAACTCGGCTATCACGCGGTGCCGGGCGTCCAGCAGGCGCAGCCCTCGCGCCGGCCGGGCGAGGGCGGCGAATTCCTCGTGGATGCCGACGCTCTGCAGGATCCGGCGGACCTCGTCGTCCACGACGACGGCGCGCGGCAGGGGGTAGACGTCCCGGTGGCGTTCGAGGAGCAGGCTGGGCACTCCGTGCCGGGCGAGCAGGAGTGCGGCCGTGACGCCCACGGGTCCCGCGCCGATGATGACCACCGGTCTCCGGGCTGTGGCGCTCACGTCGCGTCCGCTACGGCGGTCCGCTGCTCGCCCAGGTCGATGTGCCCGTCGGGGGTGGCGATGGTGGCGGTGACGAGGTCGCCGTCGCGCAGGTACAGGGGGTTCTTCGCCTGGCCGTTGAAGAACGCCTTCCACTTCAGCGCGGGCGGCAGCAGGGCGGCGATCTTCTCGACCGGCTTGGGCGGGGCCTTCAGGGCGGTGCCGCCGGGCGTGCCGGTGAGCAGCAGGTCGCCCGGGGAGAGGGCCTGGAAGCGGGCGAGCAGGGTGAGTGCCTGCGCCGGTCGTACGATCATGTCGGCGAGGGTGCGGTCCTGGCGCGGTACGCCGTTGACGTTCAGCCGCAGCCGCAGGTCGATCAGGCGGGCGAAGTCCTCGGGCTCCAGCAGGGCCAGGTACGGCCCCGTCGGTGTGAACGTCGGGTAGGACTTGCTCTCGTAGAACTGGGTCTTGGTCAGCTGGACGTCGCGGGCGCTGACGTCGTTGGTGAGGACGAGCCCGGCGACATAAGAAGGCAGGTCCCGCTCCTCCACAACGGTGCCCACGGGCAGCGGTGCGCCCATGACGAGGCCGAGTTCCACCTCGTAGTCGAGGAAGCGCACGTGCGAGGGGCGGACGATCGTCTCGTGCGGGCCGCTGACCGA
The DNA here is from genome assembly GCF_040686075.1 of Streptomyces sp. NPDC086519. NCBI lineage: Bacteria > Bacillati > Actinomycetota > Actinomycetes > Kitasatosporales > Streptomycetaceae > Streptomyces > Streptomyces sp. NPDC086519. The sequence goes on along the minus strand of NZ_JBFBJL010000015.1, from coordinate 152,861 downwards.
GCCGGACGCCTTGCGGAAGAAGGTGGGCGGTATGTCGCCGGTGAATCCCGAATCCTTGGCGTGGCTGCGGTAGTTGACCATCTGGGCGACCACCCGGCAGGGAGTGGTGACCGGTGGCAGCGCCACCAGCTCGGCGACGGGTGTGCCGCTGTCGCCGGAGGCGGCGGCCTCCCGAACAGCGTCGCGCTCGGTGAGCAGTCCGGCGGTGGTGACCGCCTTGGTCTCGACGCGGACGGCGCGCTCGTCTCGGACGACCCACCAGCCATCAGGGGTGCGCAGAACGTTGGTGCTCATGAGCTCATCGCTTTCATCAGGCCCAGCAGGCGTGCGGGGTCGAGTTCGTTGTCGCCGCGCAGGGCCGTCATGACCTCGCGGAGCTTGGCGGGGGAGGGGTTGGTCCCCAGGAAGTCGCGGGTGACGGGCGGCCCCCACTGGGCCAGGCCGCTCGCCGACATCGGCGCCCACCCGGGTTCGAGGTCGCAGGAGAACAGGTCGCCGTCGGCGAAGTGCTCCAGCATGAAGCGGTCGGGGTCGCGCCAGTAGTCGAAGAGCTGGCTGCCCTGGATGTGCCGGCCGATCCCCCAGCTGCGCTGGTAGCCGCGCTCGGCCAGGTACTCCCCGCCGGCGGCGATCGCGTCCAGGTCGGTGACCTGGTAGGCGGAGTGGACGTAGCCGGTACCGGGACCCAGGTGCAGGGCGAGAGTGTGATGGTCCACGGGCAGGCTGCCCTGGTCGCAGCGGACGAACGCCATCGTCGGACCGCGTCTGCGCTGCCCGTCCAGGAACAGGAAGTCGGACACGATCATCCCGAGGGTGTCCAGGTACCAGTCCAGGGTGCGGGCGAACGTCCGGGTCTCCAGCACCACGTGGCCCAGGCGCTGGATGCGGGACGGCTCACGGGGCGGGCGCTGGGTGGCGTTCGTACGACGGTGATCCGTGCCGGTGTTGAGGAGCAGCGGGGGCTGCTCGGGCAGCGCGGGCAGCGGTTCGGCGCAGTGCACCACCCGGACCGGGATGCCCGAGGGATCGAACAGGGTGACCGACCGGCCGCCGCCGGGGACGTCGATGTCCCGGGCGGTGTGTCCGACGGCGGCGGCCAGCCGGTCCACATCGGCCCGCTCGGCCGCGCGGAACGCCGGCCCGAGGAAGCGGGAGGCGCGCCCACGCCGGATGACCGCGCAGGGCGAGCCGGCGAACGTGCCGCGCAGCCACAGCTCCTGCTCGGTGCGGGCGGCGATCGCGAAGCCGAAATCACGTGCGAACACCTCGGCCCGGTCCAGGTCGGGCTTCTCGAACTCCAGCCAGGCCAGGTCCGCCACCTTGATCACGGGATTGCGGGCTCGTCCGGGGTGCTCGCCGCGCAGGGCGCCCTGCGCACTGTGGAGGTCTTGGTGGGGCGTCTGAGGACCGCCCTTGTCAACGGGGATGTGGGACATGGTGTCCTCCAGGCAACACTGCTGTAATGAGGAAATCATCAACTCTGCTGTTTCTCGTCGTCAATAGAGAGGCTCCAAATAATTGAGGATCTCATCAGTAATGGAAGGGTCATCGTTGCGCCGGTTACACTGAGCCGTATGCCGACGTCAGCCCCGCCCAAGAACCGCTTCGAGCGGCGCCGAGCCGAGACCCGTCAGGCGCTCGTCCGCGCGGCCCGGCAGATCCTCGCGGAGACCGGGGACACCAGCGCCAGCATCCAGGCCATCGCCGAGCGCGCGGACGTCGGTTTCGGATCCTTCTACAACCACTTCGAGTCCAAGACGGAGCTGTTCGACGCGGCGGTGACGGACGCCCTGGAGGAGTTCGGGCAGGTCGTCGACGAGCGGGTGGAAGGCATCGACGACCCGGCCGAGCTGGTCGCGGCCGGTTTCCGGCTCGCCGCCCGGATGGCCGACTCCCACCCGGAACTCATGCGGATCCTGCGTGACCGGGGCCTGGCCCACATCCACTCCGACAGCGGCCTCGCCCCGCGCGCCCTGCGCGACCTGGAGATCGGCATCGCCTCGGGCCGCTTCACCTGCGGCAACGCGACCACCGCCCTGTCCGCCCTGGGCGGCACCCTGCTGTCCCTCGTGGCTCTCAGGCTGGACCGCCCGGACCTCGACGGCGACGAGGCCGCCTCCGACCTGGCCGAGATGGTCCTGCGCATGCTCGGCGTGCCCCCGGACGACGCCCGTGAGGTCACCCGGCGCCGGCTGCCCGATCTCGCCTGACAGCGTCCCGCGCCGGCCGCGCAGCCGCCCGGTGTGCTCTGCCGGCGGCTACCAGGAACGCGGTGGCCGCGGACTCGCCCATGGGGCCGGCCCGCGTGCACGCGGCTGGGTGTCGGTCGTCTGCATGATCCTGTCTCTCCACGGTTGCCGGAAGCCGTGGACGCCGGTGCTCCCTGATGCACCGGCGCCCTCTCACCCCTGCCCGGGGTGGCTTGATGTCCTGCTGATGGGTGTCAGGGGACGAGGATGAGGCGGATCGGGTCGCCGATCTTGTTCTCCAGTCGGTGGACGGCGTCGGCCGCGTCCACCAGGGAGATGTGGTCGGTGATGGAGGGGGCCAGGTCGAGTCGGCCGGCCGCGGTCAGCTGCACCAGTTCGGAGACGGACTCGGGGCTGCCGCCGTAGTGGCCGCGGACCTGCTTTTGCAGGTAGTTGAAGGTCAGGCCCTCGGTGATGGTGAGCGGCCTGGGTGTGATGCCCACCAGGATGAGGGAGCCGCCCAGGCCGAGCACGGAGGCGGCCTGGTCGCGGACGGCGGGGACGCCGGCGCAGTCGAAGGCGAAGTCCAGGCCTCGTCCTTCGGTGGCCGCGCGGACCTGGTCGGCGAAGTCGGGTGCTGCCGGGTCGAGGGCGTAGTCCGCGCCGAAGGTGAGGGCGCGCTCGCGGGCGGTGGGCAGTGGGTCGACGGCGATGATCGGGGCGGCGCCGACCATGCGGGCGAGGCGTACGTTGTGGGCGCCGACTCCGCCGACGCCCCAGACGCCGACGGACTGGGCGGGACGGACGCCGGCGGTGGTGACGACGGCGGCGTAGGGGGTGGAGACGGCGTCGGGGATGATCGCGGCCTGGTCGAAGGGGAGGCTGTGGGGGATGGGGATGAGGGTGTCCTCGCGGGCGATCACGTACTCGGCCCAGCCGCCGTCGTAGTCGATGCCGGCGGTGAGCATCTGGGTGCAGGGGCGGTGGCGTACGCATCCGGCGCACTTGCCGCAGGTTTTGCCGGCTTCCAGGGTGACGCGGGTGCCGACGGGCAGGCCGCGCTTGAGGTCGGGGCCGGGCGTGTGGATGACACCGGAGACCTCGTGGCCGACGGTGATCGTGTCGGAGGTGGCGAACAGGGGGACGAGGGAGCCGTCGATCAGGTGGACGTCGGAGAGGCAGACGCCTGCGGCTTTGACCTCGATGAGGACCTCGCCCGGGCCGGGTACGGGGATGGGGACCTCTTCCACGGCGAACTTCTTGCTGTCGAGGTGGAAGCGTCCGGCGAGCATGGTGTCCATGAAGTTCTGCTTTCTGTGTGCGGCACCGCCCGACGGTTCGGGACACGGGTGCCGTGTGGGGTCTGAATGGTTTGTGGTGGCCGGGAGGCGTGCGGGGAGTGGCAGGACGGGCCGCACGCCTCCCGGCGTCTGGGGGATCAGGCGAAGACGTCCTGCTGGTAGCGCTCGTCGGCTTCGAGTTGGGCGAGCCACTGCTGGGCGGTCTCGTCGTCGCTGCCGGTCTTCTGGCGGTGGATGGCGGTGAGGGCCTCGCGGACGGCGGGTGCCATGCGGCGGCCGTCCCCGCAGACGTAGAGGTATGCGCCGTCCTGGATGGCCTGCCATACGGTGTCGGCGGCGTTGGCGATGGCGTTCTGCACGAACCGGGCGGGGTGGCCGGTCACGGCGGAGAAGGCGGTGTGGATCTGTGCGATCCCGGCCTGCTCCCAGTCCTGCATCTCCTGGCGGTAGAAGTAGTCGTGTTCCGGGTGGCGGCAGCCGACGAAGACCTGCGACATGCCGACCTGGGTGCCGTTGGCGTGCTGCCGGGCGCGCTCCTCCAGGAAGCCGCGCAGTGGTGCGATGCCGGTGCCGGGGCCGATGAGGATCAGCGGAGTGGCGGGGTCGGCGGGCGGGGCGAAGGTCGGGGAGGGCACGCGGACGTAGCCGTAGACGATGTCTCCGGGTTCGAGGCCGGCGATGTAGGAGGAGCAGGTGCCGCGGTACTGGCCGTCGCCGGACAGGGCCGGGCCCTCCAGCAGGCCGACGGTCAGGCGCACCTGGCGCGGGTTGGCCGACGGGGCGGAGGAGATGGAGTAGAAGCGGGGACGGATCGGGCCCGTCATCTCCAGGAAGACCGCCAGTGGCAGCTCGATGGCGGGGAAGCGCTCCAGCAGGCCGAGCACCGAGATGCGCTTGCCGAGGATCTCCTTGCTGTAGTGCTCCTCGGCCTCCTGGGTGTCGGCGGTGTATGCCTGGAGCTGCGGCCGGGTCCAGGGGCACTGGGTGTGCTCGGCGAGGGTCTTGATCTGGGAGCGGGTGGCCACGTCCTGCAGTTCCAGGAACTCGGTGAGCAGGATGCCGGCGGTGACGGGGGTGCCGACCGGCAGGTGGGTGCGGCCGCCGTCGGGCTGGTCGAGCCGGAGCACCTGGTTGAAGTCGACGCCGAGCCGGCTCAGTGCGCGGTCCACCAGGGGGCGTTCGTTCTTGGCGAAGACGGCGAGGTGGTTGCCGGTGTCGTAGGTGATGCCGTCGGGCAGTTCGAAGGTGATGGACTTCGCGGACGGGCGCGGCGGTTCGATGCTGAAGTCCCACAGGCCGGTCGCGTCGGCCACGAGTTCCTCGTTGGCCACCACGGTGAGCGGGTACGCCTGCTCGGAGACGATGGCGGGGCGCACGTCGGACTCGGTGAGCAGCTGGACCTGGTAGCGCGGGCCGCTTGCCTGGGAGGTGTCGGCGGCGTACTCCTCGGCCAGGGTGGTCCACAGGGTGTCCATCCAGCGGCTCGCCATGCCGTCGAAGTCTCCGGCGGCGTCCGCGATGCCGCGCTCGAGGACCGGGGTGGCGCCGGCGGCCAGCAGACCTTCCTCGATCCGCTTGGGGAAGGCCTGGTAGGTGGCTACCCACTGGGTGTTGCCGGCGCCCAGCAGTGCGAACCGCACGTTCGACAGCGCACCCTCGGGCAGCCCGGTGGCGAGCAGGTCGTCGAAGCGCTGGGCGTTGTCGGGGGCCTTGCCGTTGTAGCTGGCGGCGACGACGGCGAGGAGGCCCTCGGTGGGCAGGTTGTCGCCGAGTTCGTCCAGGCTCACCAGGGTGGTGCCGAAGCCGGAGCGTTCGCCGCGGTCGGCGATGGTGCGGGCCAGGTCCTCGCAGGAGCCGAGGCTGGAGCCGTAGGCGACGGTCAGGTTCACACCGACGCCGCTGACCGCTGTCCGCGCCTGCGTGTCGTCGGCCCGCAGGTCGGTGGCGCCGAAGACGGTCCGCTGGTGCTCCTGACGCTTGCGGACGACCAGCTGGAAGTCGCCGGGCTTGCGCGTCAGCGCCTCGCGGACGTCCATCTGGTAGTCGCCGGTGTCGGAGAACCTGAACTTCTGCAGGACCAGTGCGAGGGCCAGGCGGGCCTCGGTGAGCGCGAACTGGCGGCCGATGCAGGCGCGCACACCGTTGCCGAACGGCTTGTAGGCGTGCGGGTGCTGTTCCACACGGTTCTCCGGCAGCCACCGGTCGATGTCGAACTCCTCCGGGCGCTCCCACGCCCCGGGGTGGGAGTGCAGCGCGCCCATGAGGATGTTGGCCCTGGTCCCCTTCTTCAGCTCGTACCGGTCGCCGATGACGGCGTCGTCGATGGGCGCCTTGGCGATCAGCGGGATGGGAGCCCACAGGCGCAGGGTCTCCTCCAGGATCCGTGGGATCACGTCGAGCTGCATGATCGTGTCGTAGTCCGGGACCGTGTCACCGGGCAGCAGACGGTCGACCTCGGCGTACGCCTGCGCCAGGACGTGCGGGTTGCGCATCAGCGAGTAGGTGGCGAACGACAGCAGGCCGCTGGTGGTTTCGTGGCCGGCGATCAGGAACGTCAGCACCTGGTCGCGGACGTTGTCGTCCGCCAGCAGCTTGCCGGTCTCCGGGTCGGTGGCCTCCAGCATCAGGCCGAGCAGGTCCTCCTCACCGGTGCCCTTCCCCTCACGGCGCTCCTTGATCACGTTCTCGACCAGGTCGCGCATCAGCTGGATGTTCTCGCGGTACTTCCTGTCGTCCGCCTTGCGGAGCTTGGTCATCATCGGCAGCTCCTGGGAGCGCCGCAGTGACTCGATCAGCGCGCCCAGCAGCGCGTTGAGGAAGGGGTGCAGCTCCTCCTTGTCGAAGGAGCGGAAGCGGTAGCCGAAACCGGACAGGGCGATGGTGTCCAGGGTGAGCCGGGTGTAGTCGTCGGTGATGGCGACCGGCTGGCCTTCTCGGCTCTCCCACTTGCCGACCAGGTTCTGGGCGATCTCCAGCATCTGCCCGAAGTAGGACCTCATGGCCCGCTGGCTGAAGGCCGGCAGCAGGATCCGGTGGGCCATGGCCCATTCCTCTTCGTGCTGGTGGGCCGTGAACAGTCCCGCCCCCGCGAAGTCCCGCACATGACTCAGCGGGGTCTTCTCGATCTGCTTGAAGAACCGCGTCTCGTCGCACACCTCGGCCACCAGGTCGGGGTCGTAGACGAAGACCTGCTCGATGCCGGCGATGTCCATGCCGTAGATGCCTTCGGGGAACTGCCTGGACAGCTCGTTGAAGTACTCCACCGGGTTGGTGTCGGGGATCTGGGGCGTGTGGCCGAGCAGGGGGATCCCGCGCGGGGACCGGATGGGGCGAAGGCCGTTCGCGGAGTGCGTGGTCATGGCTTGCTCCTCTGCGTGGAGGGGTGGTGGGGACGGGCAAGGGCGCGCTGGTCGGTACCGCGCTGCATCACGGAAACATACGCCGTATGGAACTCGTACCGTACGGCGTATGGAAACTCGGCGCAAGCCTGGGGCGCGCTACGGGCGCTGTGATCAAGCCCATTTCCGTACGGCGTACGAAACTGGTACCGTACGTGGTATGGAAAAAAAGGTGAGGCGTCCCCCGCGGGGAACGAGGAAGAGGGACGTTCCTCTGACCGAGGCCGGGATCTATGCGGCCGCCCTGCGGCTGATCGACGCGGACGGGGTCGAGGCGCTCACCATGCGCAAACTCGCCACCGAACTCGATGCGAACCCGATGTCGCTGTACCACCACGTGCCGAACAAGGAAGCCGTGCTGCGTGGCGTGACAAGAATGGTCGGCGCCCAGTTCCGCACCGTGACCCTTGAGGAAGCTCCCTGGCCGGAGCGCATCCGCCTGCTCGCCACCGACTTCCGGACCCTGGCACACCGACACCCCGAGCTGCTGGCCTACTCGTTCAGCCACCAGCCGGACTTCATCCAGCCCGACGACCCGTTCTGGACCGCGCTCACCGCGGTCGTGGCCGCTGCCGGGGTGTCGCAGCCGGAGGTGACGGAGATCGCCGCTCTCATGGTGGCCGTCGTCGTCGGTGTCCTCAGCGCCGAACTCAACGGCTCGCTCCAGCAGTGGGCGAGCCTCAAGGCCCCCGGCCCCGATGCCGGCGAAGTCGGGCCCACCGATGCGGACCCCGGCCCAGGGGAGGCAGGCCAGGAAGGCCCTGATCAGGACCGCATGTTCCGTCTGGTGATGGACACGCTGATCACGGGCCTGGAAAGCCGGCTCACCGCCGGTCGTGACGGCCAGGACGTCGGCCGCCGTTGAGTCCGTGGCCCTGAAGCGCTATGACCCCGGGCTCGTCCCTGGCCGGCGAGCCCAGGTCGCTGCGCGTCCGGCTTTCCTGCCACGGACCTCCTTCGCCAGCGGCTGACAGAACGCCCGGCTGCGTTCGGTCCGCTGCCCCACCGCGTCGGCCCTGAGGCAGCTTGTCCGCCGCGGTGGCGGGTTTGCGATCGTCGGAGGGCGGGACGAGTATTTCTTCTAGGCGTGATGACCGGGGCGCACCCTGATGCCGGCGCCGTCGATGTGGCGCCTTCTGGTTGCGGTCACGCTCACAGCCGACAAGCGTCACCGTGAAGGGAAGCGATGCGGCGAACAGGACCGGCCTGCTTGTTCGGTGGCCCGGTCGGGGCGACGGGTGGGACATCCGGCCCGGTCGCCTGACAGGAGGCTCGGGGAACCGCCCCATGGCGTCATGACCGAGGCTGCATGACCGTGTCGGTGGTCGCCGGGAGGGGCGGCGGCAGATCGGAAGAAGGCTGCCCATGCGGATCGTCGTGGACCTGAATCGGTGCCAGGGATACGCCCAGTGCGTGTATCTGGCGCACGAGGTCTTCAGGTTGAACGGTCAGGAGGCGCTCACCTATGAGCCGAACCCGGACGAGGAGCGGCGCCTGGAGGTCGAGCGAGCGGCTGCGGCCTGCCCGGTGCGGGCGATCGTTGTCGAGCGCTTGGACGGCGCGGAGGGGAGTGCGACGTCATGACCCTGCCGACAACGGTCGCAGAGCTGGTGCGCGAGTTCCGGGCCAGTGGCCGGATCGTCATCGTGGGTGCTTCTCTGGCCGGGCTGCGGGCCGCGGAGACTCTGCGCGAGGAGGGTTTCACGGGTTCTCTGACCATCATCGGGGACGAGCCGTACGAGCCCTACGACCGTCCCCCGCTGTCCAAGCAGGTACTCAAGGGCTGGGTGCCGGCCGACCACACGAAGCTGCCCCGCATGCGAGAAGTGGATGCCGACTGGCGGCTCGGGGTGGCCGCCACTGGGCTGGACCGGACCACCAAGCAGGTGCGCCTGGCCGACGGCGGCCAGGTGCCGTACGACCGGCTGCTGATCGCCACGGGCACCCGCGCGCGACAGTGGCCGAACCCGGCCGAGGCCGCCCTGCACGGGGTACACACGATTCGCTCGCGTGATGACGCAGAGCAGCTGCAGAAGGAGCTGGCTGAGCCGCCGTCGCGGGTCCTGGTGATCGGCGCTGGGTTCATCGGTTCGGAAGTGGCCTCTGTGTGCCGGGAGCTCGGCATCCCGGTGACCGTCGTCGAGCGGGGTTCGGCGCCCCTGGTCGGCGCGCTCGGCGGGGTGATCGGGGAGATCGCCGCGCAGATGCAGCGCGATCATGGCGTGGACCTGCGCTGCGGGCTGGGCGTGTCGTCACTGGAGGGCGACTCCGGCGGGCATGTGCGGCGTGCGCATTTGTCCGACGGAACCGCCGTCGCCGCCGACGTGGTGGTGGCCTCCCTGGGGTCGATCCGCAACGTGGAATGGCTGGAGGGCTCGGGGCTGGCGGCCGGTTTCTGGGGCGTCGGGTGCGACGCCGGTGGTCGTGCCTTCGACATCAACGGTGTGGTCACCGACAGCGTCTACGTGGCAGGTGACGTGGCGCGTGCGCCGCATGTGCTGTACGAGTACCAGTTCCTGGCGATGGAGCACTGGGACAACGCCGTTTTCGGCGCCGAGGCCGCGGCGCACAACATGGTGAACCTGGAGCCCCACTATCGCCCGCATCTGCTGCTGCCCGGCTTCTGGTCCGGTCAGTTCGGCGTGAACATCAAGTCCGTCGGCGTGCCGCCTTTCGGTGACGAGATCGTCTTCACCCAGGGATCCGTCGAGGAGCGCCGCTTCGCTGCCGCCTACGGTCACCGGGGCCGCATCGTTGCCGCCGTCGCCTTCGATCACGGCAAGTGGCTGGAGTACTACGGGAAGCTGATCGAACAATCCGGTCCGTTCCCGCCCCCGCCGCCGGGCTGGGATCAGCCGGCCGACATGAAGCCGATGCCGGCCGAATTCCCGGACCCGCGGGTCCCGACGGCGGTTCCCGACGTCGTCCTGACCGGCCATGCCCCGAGCGAGCGGACGGCCGAGTTCCGGCCGCGCCGTCACTGACGCGCTCGCGTCAAGCCGGTAGCCGGACAGCATCGACAGGAAGAAGGAGGGGAGCCTCGTGGTCGAGGAAACCCCCTGGCAGCAGGCCCTCCGCTACGCCAACCGCGCCAACCCGTACCCGTTCTACGAGGAACTGCGCAAGCAGCCGGTGGCGCGGCAGCCGGACGGGACCTATGTCGTCAGCACCTACCGGGAGATCGTCGCGCTGCTGCACGACCCCCGCGTCAGTTCGGATGTCAGGAAGCTTCCCGTCCCGGCAGCGGCCCAGGCCGAGGGTTCGGCGGAGGCCGAGCCGATCTCGGAGGCGGTCATCTCCCTGGAGCCGAACATCATCACCTGCGATCCGCCCGAGCACGATCGGGATCGCCGGATGATGACGCCGCACTTCGTCGGCCCGCCCCAGGCGCCCTGCCTGGTATCCGACCTGGAGCCCGAGATCCGCCGCATCGTCGGCGGCCTCCTGGACGACATGAGGGGCAAGACCCGTGTCGACGCCGTCGACGACTTCGCCTACCCCCTGCCGGTGACGGTGATCTGCAAGGTTCTGGGCGTGCCGCCGGAGGACGAGCCACGCTTCCACCACTGGATCGAAACGGCCCTGGACGCCTTGGACTTCGGTCCGGAAGCCGCCTCCGAAGAGATCCGGAGCCGGCAGGCCGGGGGGCGGCAGGCCGTGCAGGAATTCGGGCAGTTCGCAGCCGAGCTGCTCGACAGATACGCCCGGCAGCCCGGCCCTGGCATGCTCTCAGCACTGGTGAACGAGGACGGCCCGGAGGGACGGATGTCCAAGGGCGTGCTCGCGAGCAACGCCCTGCTCCTGATCTTCGCGGGACACGAGACCACGGTCAACCTCATCGCCCACAGTGTGCTCACCCTGCTGCGCCACCCCGACACGCTGGAGACGCTGCGCCGCCGGCCCGACCTGATCGTGCCCGGGGTGGAGGAACTGCTGCGCTACGAGTCGTCGGTGCAGTTCTGGCACACCCGCTCCGCCGTGGAGGACATCGACATCGCCGGCACCACCATCCCGAAGGGGGCGCCGATCTTCCTGGCGTACGGCTCGGCGAACCGCGATCCGGAACGGTTCACCGACCCCGACGAACTCGACCTCGAACGCCCCGACAACCAGCATCTCGGTTTCAGTCAGGGCATCCACTTCTGCTTCGGCGCTCCGCTCGCGCGGCTCGAGGTCCAGAGCGCGGTGGGTGAGTTCGTCCGCCGGGTGCAGAACCCCCGGCTCGTCGAGGACCCGCCGCCGTACCGGCACAACCAGATCTTCCGCGGCCCGCGCCACGTCCTCGTCGACATCGACGGCATCCGCGACTGACCCATGTGTGCGTGAAGGATCGCCATGCGAGCTTTTCAACTCGTCGGTTGGCGGCAGCCTCCTGAGCTGCGCGAGGTGCCGGTGCCCGAGCCGGGGCCGGGGCAGGTTCTGGTGAAGGTCGCAGGTGCCGGTGCCTGCCACTCCGATCTGCACATCATGCAGGCACCCGCACCGCCACCCGGCTTCACGGATCTGCCCCTCACACTCGGCCATGAGAACGCGGGATGGGTGGAGCGGCTGGGACCGGGCGTCACCGGGTTCGCGCCCGGGGACCCTGTGATCGTCTACGGCTCCTGGGGCTGTGGCATCTGCGCCAACTGCCGTCAGGGCCAGGAGAACTACTGCCGGCAGCGCGCCGGTCAGGGCCCGGGCCTGGGCGGTGGTCACGACGGCGGCATGGCCGAGTACCTGCTGATCCCGGCGGCGCGCTACCTGATTCCGCTGGGCGTCCTCGATCCCCGCCAGGCCGCGCCGCTCAGCGACGCGGGGCTGACCAGCTATCACGCTGTGAAGCGGTCGCTGCACCTGCTGGGGCCGGGCTCCACCGCGGTCGTGATCGGGGCCGGCGGCCTGGGCCAGATGACCATCCAGATCCTGCGCGCGCTGAGCGCGGCGACCACCGTCGTCGCCGTGGACACCGACGCCGGCAAGCTGGAGACCGCCAAGCGTATGGGCGCCGACGAGGCTCTGCTCTCGGGTGACGAGGCGATCGCCCGCATCAAGGACATGACGGCGCAGCAGGGCGCTCAGCTTGTGCTGGACATGGTCGGCGTGGACCCGACGCTGCGGATGGCCGCTCAGGTGGCCAGGATGCTCGGCCACCTGACCATTGTCGGTCTCGGCGGCGGAGCCCTGCCCGTCGATTTCTCCAGCCCGCCGCACGAGTGCTCGGTCGCCGCGCCCTACTGGGGCTCCCTCACCGACCTGATGGAAGTGATCACGCTCGCCCAGCAGGAGAAGATCAAGGTACTGGTCGAGCACTTCCCCCTGCAGCGCGCGAACGAGGCTTACCAGCTCCTGCACGACGGCAGGATCCAAGGACGCGCCGTCATCACCCCCCACGGGTGAATGCCGCCGTCCACGCGAACGGGACACTCGGAGTACCTCACGGGCCACGGACCCCCAGCCCTTCCCACCGGGCAGCATGAGGCTGACCGGGTGACGATGGACATGTACGGACGTGACCATGCTGCTGCCAGTAGGAGGCCGGTGCCATGACATCTCCTTCCGATTCCTTCGGCTCCGTTCCGCCGCGCGTCACGGAACCACAGGAGGCTCGTCTGCCCGAGGGCATGTCCGCCGTGGCGAACATGGGCTGGCAGATCCTGCTCACCATGGGCCTCCTCACCATCGCCCTGGGCGTCATCGCCCTGGTCTGGCCGGGCGAGACGCTCCGCGTCGTCGGCGTCCTCTTCGGTGTCTACCTGCTGGCCACCGGTGTCTTCCAACTCGCCGCCGCCTTCGGCACCCACGTCGCCCGGCATCTTCGCGTACTGCACTTCGTCACCGGCGCGGCCTCCGTCCTGCTGGGACTGATCTGCTTCCGGGGCCCGCTGGAGTCGATTTTCCTGCTCGCCCTGTGGATCGGCTTCAGCTGGCTGATGCGAGGCACCCTGGAGACGGTCGCCGCGGCCTCCGACCAGGCCATGCCCGCGCGCGGCTGGCATGTGGCCTTCGGCATCATCGGCACCATGGCCGGCATCGTGATGATCGTCATGCCGTTCGCCTCCATCGGGACACTCACCCTGGTAGTGGGCGTCATGGCCATAGTTCTTGGCCTGACGGAGGTGGTACGCGCCGTCATGACACGCGTCGAGATCGGCCACCTGGCTGCCGGCACGCCCACCCCGCGGCGCCGCCTGTTCCACGCACGTCCGCACCCCCAGCACTGATCGGGGGGCGGATCGCCCGGCGCGGCGAGCGGCGACATCGCGCAACCTCATCGCAGTGGCGCGCGGCCGGCTGTGAAGGCGATCGATCCCGGCGTCGCCCGTCGCGCCCGACTGGCGGTCATCCGGGATCGTCGGAGCCGTCGGCGTTCTCGGGGCCGCTGTCTGCCCGCGGCGGTCGACCGCCGCGGTGAGCCCAGATGTCTTTGAGCACGATTTGGACGATGCCGGTGACAGGAATCGCCAGGAGGGCACCGAGGATCCCGGCGACTTCGGCGGCGATCAGGATGGCCAGCAGCACGGTGAGGGGGTTGAGTTTCACCGTCCGCGACAGGATGACCGGCTGCAGGAGGTGGTTCTCGGCCTGCTGATAGACGATGAAGAAAACGATGGCTCCGATGCCGGCCGGCAGGGAGTGGACGAACGCCACGGTGGAGGCGACGGCAGCCCCTATGGTGGCCCCCACCAGGGGAATGAGGTCGGTCAGAGCGACGAAGAGGGCCAGCAGGCCGGCGAACGGCACCCCGGAAACCAGCAGTACGACGTAGGTCAGGAGCCCACAGATGATGCTGATCAGCAAGTTCCCGGTCAGGTAGCCGTTGACAGTACGGGCGCACGCGGCTCCGACGCGGCGTATCCGGGCCGCGGGCGCCTCGTCCACGAGGGCAAGGGACCGGTCTATGGCCTTGGGGCCCTCCAGCACCATCAGATAGGCCAGGACGAAGATGGTGAGAGCGCCGGTCGCGGTGCTCGCGGCACTGCGGATGAACTTCAAGGCGGGCGTGCTCAGGCCGGTGGCGAAGGCGCGGATCTGCGCCTGATGCTGCTGGACATACCGCAGAGCGTGCGTCCGCTCCAGCAGGTTACCGACTGGCCCGCGGCCGGCCTGGGTGTCCCTGATCATCGCGGGCAGACGACCGGCGAACCGGCTTCCCTCCTGGGCCAGAGGGATGACGAACAGGGCGACCACCGCGCCGACGGCCGCGGCTGCGGCCAGGAAGACCAGCAAGGTGGCCACCGGCCGTCGGCACCGCGGCACCCGTCGTTGCAGCGCTTCGACCGCTGGATGAAGTGAGACGGCCAAGAACACCGCGATGACCGCCCAGATCAGGACCCGGCGAGCCTGGATCACCAGCTCGAGCAGGACGTAGGTGGCCAGCACCAGGCCGATGGTGGCGAGGATGGTTCGCACCGGAACCGGACGCGTCGCCATGGGCACCGGGTGCCCAGCCCCGGTCACGGGAAACGCGAAGACCTCCTCGCCGGGTGGCTCCCGCGCGGTGGCACTTGGCAGCCTTTGACACGGGCTGCGGCGGGTCGCCGCGAGCCGGCAGTGAAGCGGACGGAGACAACCGGCGGATGCCTCGGCCGTCCCCAAGGGAATGCTCTCGACGCAGGCGTGTCCGGCTACGGCGGTGCTGGTGCCAGGTGCGGCTGTCCAGGCAGGGTTGCAAGCTGATGCCGTAGGTCGGAACTGTCGAGGGAAGTGTCATGGTGGCGGTGGCCGCAGGTGCAAGCGCCGGACCGTCGGTCCGGCGGAGGGCGGCGCTGTCAGCCGCGGGCGTGATCCCGGCAGTCCTGTTGCCACCAGTGGGGTGCGCCGGGCTGACACACGCGGCCTTTGGGTACGCGCCGTGACCGAGAACGCGTCGCGGCTGACGACCGGCGCACGGCGGCCCTGTCTGATCGTGAATCCGCGTTCGGGGGGAGGGAAAGCAAGCCGGTTCCGCATCGCGGAACGAGCACGTGTGCTCGGTGCTCAGGTCTTCCTGATCGATCATTCCCTGCCCCAGGACCTGGCGACTGTCGCCCGACGTGCGGTGGATGACGGTGCGGACCTGCTGGGGGTGGCCGGCGGAGACGGTACGCAGGCGCTTGTCGCCGAGGTGGCCGCGGAGAGCGGCCTGCCCTTCGTGGTCATTCCGGCGGGTACCCGCAACCACTTCGCGATGGATCTCGGTCTGGACCGTGAGGACCCTTCGGCCGCGCTGGAGGCCCTCACGGACGGCGTCGAGCTGCGCGTGGATCTGGGATACGCAGGCGAACGGGTCTTCGTCAACAACGTGTCGTTCGGCGCCTATGCCGCCCTGGTGCGGGACCCCGCCTACAGGGACGACAAACTTGGCACGGCGGTGCGGATCCTTCCGGAATTCCTGGCCCGCCACGAGGGCCCGGAACTGGTGGTTCGCGCAGGGCCGCTCACCGTGCACGGGCCGGATGCCGTGCTGGTGAGCAACAACCCCTACCAGCTGGATGACCCGGCCGGGCTCGGCAGGCGTGCGCACCTCGACTCCGGCCTCCTGGGAGTACTGGCCGCCAGGGCGGAGACGCCGGCCGAGACGGTCACGAGGCTGCGCAGCGGGCGGCCGAACGGCCTCACCCGTCTCGCCACGCCCGACGACGTTGTCGTGTACGCCGACGTCCCCGTCCTCCCCGCCGGGCTGGACGGCGAAGCCGTCAGCCTGCCGACGCCCGTGCGGTGCCGCATCAGTCCTCGGGCGCTCCGGGTATGGGTTCCCCGGCATCGTCCCGGCGCCGGGACCTGACCAGTAAGGCCCTGTGCGGGCCTTCGGGCGCTGACCAACCGGCGTCCCAGCGGCAGAGGAGCGGAGCCGCGGCGCAACACGCCATCGGTTACGTGCGGAGCGACCCGTGCCGAGCGGGTGATCGCCGGGGCGCTGGTGCCTGTCAGGTACAGCACCGAGGACAAGCACCTCGGCGTCGGCAGCCGTAACCCGCGCAGTCTGATTGTCCGATCACACGTGAGGCCCTTGACATCCACGCGAGTGCATCTGATGATTTCGTCATAAATGGGCGAATTGCCCAGATATGAGATTCGCCGCACCGTGTGCCGCTCACCGGGACATCGCCGTTCACCACGGCTGCACACAGGGTCGCCGGGCCACATGCCGACGCTCTTACTTCCGCACCGATGGGACGGACCGCGATGACGCACACTGACCACACCCTCACCCTCCTCGCCGACCCGGGCGGCACCCCTGAGGTGCCCGATGCCGCGATAGCGATGCTCGATGCCGAGGGCATCGTCGTGGGGTGGACGCACGCCGCCCAGCAGCTCGTCGGCTATGCGGCCGGCGAGGTGGTGGGCCGCTCCGCCGCACACGTGCTGCCGCCTCCCGAGGACGCCCGGAGGGCTTCGGCGTTCTCCGAGCAGTGCCGTGCGCAGGGCGGCTGGTCCGGCGCCGCGGCGATACGCCACCGCGACGGCCGCACGCTCAGGATGACGCTGCGGGTCTCACTGCTGCGGGGACGGGACGCCGGCACCCGGTGGCTGGTGTCCGTGACGGACATAGGCTCCCTGTCTCCGGCGGGGGGCGGGGGACCGGTGCGGGAGTCACTCCTTGCCCGGGCCCCGATCGGCATCGTCGTCTATGACGCGCAGCTGCGCTGCGTATGGGTGAACGACGCCATGGAGCGGCACGACGGCGTGCCTCGTCACCGGCGCTTCGGGCGTGGTCTGAAGGGCTCACTGCCCGCCGTCGAGGCCGAAGCGCTCAAGGTCGTGATGCGGCAGGTGCTGGAGAGCGGCACGACGACGGTGCACGAGTACCGTGCGTGGCCGCCTGCGGACCGGCCCCGTGAGCACGCGTTCTCCGCCTCGTTCTTCTGCCTCCAGGGCGCGGACGGCACCCCGCTGGGCGTGTGCTCCATGACCGTGGACGTCACCGGGAACCGGCGGGCACGTGAGCGCCTCGCCATCCTCAGCGAGGCCGGCACGCACATCGGGAGCACCCTGGACGTGATGCAGACCGGTCAGGAACTGGCAGATCTCGTCGTGCCCCTTCTGGCCGACCACGCCTTGGTCGATCTCGTGGAGTCTGTTCCGTTCGGCGTCGAGCCGTCGGCGCGGACCGGCACGACCAGTGGCCGCCCGCCGCTGCTGCGCCGCGCCGGCCTGGCCTCCATCGACCTGGGGGTCCTCGAGTTGCCGTGGGTACGTGAAGAAGTGGTCCACGCCGACCCCGACTCGTTGTTCTCAGCCGCCATGCGCACGGGACGGTCGTACCTGGAGCCGGTGCTGGACACTCGTTCCGGCCCCTGGGTCGACCACGACCCGGTGCGGGCGCAGAAGGTACGCGACAGCGGCGTCCACTCCTTGATGGTCGTACCCATCCGTGCGCGGCGCTGCGTGCTGGGACTGGCGCTGTTCGGCCGCTCCGTGGAACAGACGCCGTTCCAGGAGGACGACCTGCTCCTGGCCGAGGAGCTGGTCACCCGGGCCGCACTGTGCCTGGACAACGCGTTGCAGTACGCGCGTGAGCGCACCGCGGCCCTCACGCTGCAACGCGCCCTGCTCCCTCGCCGGGTGCACGGCGGTGCCGCCGTCGAGGTCGCCTCGCGCTATGTGCCGGCCGACATGGATCACGGCGTGGGGGGTGACTGGTTCGACGTGATCGAGCTGTCCGGAGCCCGGGTGGCCCTGGTCGTCGGCGATGTGATGGGGCACGGCATCAATGCCGCGGCGACCATGGGCAGGCTGCGTACAGCCGTGCGCACGCTCGCGGACCTCGACCTGCCACCGGACGAACTGCTGGCGCACCTCGACGACACGGTCCGGCGGCTGAACGACGAGGCCGACGTCTCCGACACGGTTCCCGCGGTGGTGGGTGCCACCTGTCTGTACGCCGTCTACGACCCGGTCACCCGACGGTGCACGATGGCGCGGGCCGGGCATCCACCGCCCCTGATCGTAGGCGCACAGGGCCGGGTCACCATCCCCGATCTGCCCGCCGGGGCCCCGCTGGGCCTGGGGCTCGGGCTGGTGCCTTTCGAGTCCGTGGAACTGGAGCTGCCCGAAGGAAGCGTGCTCGCCTTCTACTCCGACGGCCTGGTCGAGTCCCGCGGCGAGGACATCGACGTGGGCCTGCGGCGGCTGGGCGCCGCCCTGACGCAGCCCGGGGCCTCCCTTGAGGAGTTGTGCTCGCGGGCGATGGAGAACGTGTCGGCTCAGACGCCGGCCGATGATGTCACCTTGCTTCTTGCGCGGACGCGCGCGCTGCGACCCGCCCAGGTCGCCTCCTGGGATCTGCCGAACGAACCCGGCACCGTCCGGGCAGCCCGGCAGCTGGCTGCCCGTCAGCTCAGGCAATGGGGTCTGGAGCCGCTGGTGGCACCGGTGCAGTCGATCGTCAGTGAACTGGTCACCAACGCGATCCGTCACGGTAACGGCCCGAGCCGCCTGAGGCTCATCCAGCACCGGGTCCTCACGTGTGAGGTCTCCGACAGCAACACCGGCCAACCACGCCCCCGTCATCTGCGTCCTCTCGACGAGCACGGCCGCGGCCTCTGCCTGGTTGCCCGGCTGTCGCGCAGGTGGGGTTCCCGCTCAGCAGCAGACGGCAAGGTCGTCTGGGCCGAACGAGACCTGCCATCCACAGCTGACGCCCTGTGAGCGCCGACAGCCACCACAGGATCTTTCTCCCCGGCCGCGAATCCTCGTAAGGGAAGCCAGAGCATGGACACATCGAATGTTGAAAACGCCGACCCGGCAGGTGCCTCCCAAGGAGCGACGAGCGTCTCCGGCACCAGCCCCGGCGTCAGGCTCCCAGCCTTCGACGGTCTGGCCGCAGCCGTGCTCGACGATCGAGGCGCGGTGGTGGGGTGGACCGGCACAGCGCAGGACCTGACCGGGTTCTGCGCCGACGAGGTCCACGGCCGCCCCGTGCGGGAACTGGTGGCCGACACCCCGCACGGCCTGCGCCGGGCCATGTCACCGCCGGCGACCGGCCGGGTACGACTGCGGCACCGGTGCGGCAACACGATCGATGTCACCTTCCGGACCACACGGGTGAGCGGCTCGGCGGGCTTCCTCGTGCTCGCGGCCCCCACCCCGCACGTCGCCGACCACCAGCACGGCGCAGCGCTCCTGCGTGCACTGTCCGCGCATAACCGGATCACGGTCGCCCTGCACGACACTGATCTCACCACCGTCCAGACGAACGCCACGCCGGACGCGCTCGACGGCCGCCCCGTACAGCCGGGCGCCCGGCTGGGCGACGTGCTGTGCGCCGAGGACGCCGAGAGCATCGAGGCGGTACTGCGGCAGGTGCTCGAGACGGGAGTCCCGGTGATGCACAGGAGCCGGCGAGTGAGCTGGCGGCATCATCCCGCGCGGCGGCACGCGCTGTCGCTGTCCGCCTTCCGTCTGGAGGACTCGCGAGGACGGCCCGCAGGGGTCGCAGCCCTGTACGTGGACGACATCGACCAACTGCGTGCCCGCCGACAGCTGGATCTTGCCCATGCGGTTGCCGAACGGGTGGGGGGCTCCCTGGACATCACGCGGACCGCGCAGGATCTCGCGGACGTCCTTGTGCCCACCTTCGGTGACCTCGCAGCAGTCGACCTTGCGGAAGCCGTCTTCGACGGTGACGAACCCGCCGAGCGGCTGGGCGGAGGAGATCTGCATCTGCGCAACGCGGCGCTGGCGCCGGCCACCGCGGCCTGGCCGCCCGGCATCCGGTGCGGCAACCTCGTCCCACCCCTGTCCGACCACCCCCTCCTGCTCCGCTTCCAGCGTGGCGAGACGGTCGTCTACGACCGGGACGAGTTCGTCGCGCTCATCGGCGGCCGGCAGTTGGTCGGGCAGTTCCTTCCGCACGGCACCCGAGCGGTGATGGTGGCGCCCCTGCACGCCCGCGGCGTCACCCTCGGCGCGATCGTGGTCTGGCGCACCGGCCCGTCCGAACCGTTCACCGAGGACGAGGTGGATCTCATGAGGCAGATCGCCTCACGGGGAGCGCTCGCCATCGACAACGCCCGCCGCTGCACGCGCGAGCACAGGGCGGCCGTGGCCCTTCAGCAAAGACTCCTTCCCCCGGCCACGACCGACACTCCGGCAGCCGAGACCGCCGGCGTCTACCTGCCCACAGGCCGTGGGGCGGGCACCAGCGGCGACTGGTACGACGCCATACCCCTGCCCGCTCTCCGGCTGGCCCTCGTCGCCGGAGACGTGATCGGCCGCGGCATACCCGCCAGTGCCACCATGGGCCGTCTGCGCGCAGCCATCCAGACCCTCGCCGACCTCGACCTGGAGCCGGACGAGTTGCTCACCCGGATCGCTGACCTGGTCCAGCGCCTCGCGGCGGAAGCACCACCTGGCGACCACGACGTCATGGGCGCCACCTGCCTGTACGCGGTCTACGACCCTGTCACCCGACGCTGCGCCATGGCCAGTGCCGGGCACCCGCCGCCCGTGCTCGTGCGGCCCGACGGGAGCGCCGAAGCCGTCGACATTCTTCCGGGGCCACCCCTCGCCGTCTGCGGCATGCCGTACGAGACGACCACGATCGACCTCGAGCCGGGCAGCGTCCTCGCGCTCTACACCGACGGCCTGGTCCATCGAGGTGCGCACGATGTCGGCGACGGGCTCCAGCGGCTGACCGATGCGCTCGCCACCTCCTGCCGCCCGGACCGCGCCCTGGACGAGACCGGCAGGGCCCTCCTCGGCCATCTGGTGGACGAGGCACCGCGTGACGACGCGACCCTGCTGCTGGCACGCACCCGTGCCGTACCGGCCGAGGACACCGCTCACTGGCAGATACCGGCTGATCCGGCTGCTGTCTCGGATGCCCGGGCATGGACGACCCGACAACTCACCGCATGGGGGTTGGACGACCTCCTCTTCCCCACCGAACTCATCGTCAGTGAACTGGTCACCAACGCGATCCGCTACGGTCGTCCGCCGGCCGAGCTGCGACTGATCCGCCACCACGTTCTGGTCTGTGAGGTCACCGACTCAAACAGCGCCCAACCCCGTCTGCGCCGCTCTCGCACCACCGACGAGGGCGGACGCGGCCTGTTCCTGGTCGCACAACTCGCCGAGCGCTGGGGCTGCCGCCATGGCCGGAACCAGAAGACCATCTGGTCCGAACAGCCCATCGCGCACGCCCACTGATCGGACGGACCCGCGAGGCCGGGTTGCCGAGGGGGCCGGGCCGGCGACCCCCGCGGCGGGGACGGCTTCGGCGCGTTCGGGTCGGGCCGTCGGGCGCGGAGGTCAGGTCATCGCGGTGTCGGGGTTCCGTTCCGGCCAGGCGGGGCGGGTGTCGGGCAGCGGATCGGCCGCGGTCGGGTTGACGGCCTCTCCCAGGCCCTCGATCGCGGTGACCAGTCGCTGTCCGGGTACGAGCGGGGCGGCCGCGCGGGGTGTCCTTCCCGGTGTGCCGGTCAGGACGACGTCACCGGGTTCGAGCGTGAGGAAGGTACTGCAGTAGGACAGGAGTTGCGCCGGCGTGAACACGAGGTCGGCGGTGGATCCGCGCTGCCACTCGACGCCGTCGACGGAGAAGGCGATGGTCAGGTCGCGGGCGTCGTCGACCTCCTCGGGGGTGACAAGGAGCGGGCCCAGGGGGGTGGAGCGGTCGAAGACCTTGCCCTGGAGTGCTTCGGTCGTGCGGTGCTGCCAGTCGCGCATCGACAAGTCGTTGGCGACGGTGTAGCCGGCGATGGCCTCCGTCGCCTCCTGCGGGCCGGCACGGCGGAGGCGGCGTCCGACGACGACCGCCAGTTCCGCCTCCCCGTCGATGTGGTCGCTGACGCGGGGCAGGGCGATGGTGTCCCGTGGGCCGGTCAGGGTGGAGGCGAACTTGGCGAAGAAGGTCGGATACTCGGGGGTGGGGAGCCGCAGGTCCCGGATGTGGCTGCGGTAGTTGAGGCCGATGCACAGGATGTGCGCCGGGGTGGGCGAGACGCGGGCGTAGTGGGCGGTGCCGGCGTCTGTCTCGCCGATGTCCCGCAGCCGGTCTCGGCGCCGGTACGCGTCGACGGCGTCGGTGGCGTCGACCAGGACGGCGCGGTCGCCCTCGATGCGGGCGCCGGTGAGGGTGTCGCCGGTGCGGACGGTCGCGAAGCGCATGCCGCTCCTTCGTCGGGGAGCCGGGGCCCTACCGGGCCTGGAGCTGGACGGCGGTGCCCGGCGCGAGGCGCTGGATCGCGGTGCCGGTCAGGCCGTTCTCGCCCAGGAGGTTGGCGACGGAGTGCTGTCCGAGTTCGCTGAGCATGAGTTCGTGGATCTGGATGATGTGTTCGGGCTTGACGGCGCGTACGTAGTCAGCGGCTTCCCCGAGCTTCGTCCACGGTCCGCTGGTGGGGAGCAGCAGGGTGCGCACGGGGGCGTCGGGTGCGAAGTAGGCGTCGCCGGGGTGGTAGAGGGTGCCCTCGTCGAGGAGGTAGCCGACGTTGTCGGGGCACGGGATGTCGGCGTGGATCAGCGCGTGGCGGTGCCCGTACACGGCGACGGGGATGGAGCCGACGCTGAAGGTGTCGCCGGCGGCGACGGTGTGCACGCGGCTGTCCTGGCCGCCGAGGGCCGCCGCGACGGCGGCGGTGCCGTAGACCTGCAGTTCGGGCCGGTCGGCGAGGGCGGCGGCGACCAGCTTCTCGTCGAAGTGGTCGAAGTGCTCGTGGGTGATCAGGACCGCTTGCGCCCGGGCGACAGCGGCCGCCGCGTCCGGGGTGAAGGTGCCGGGGTCGATCACCAGACGGGTGTCGTCCTTCTCGACGGTGACGCAGGCGTGGGCGTGCTTGGTGAGCTTCACGGGATTCCTCTCGGGCCGCAGTTTCTACAACCAAACTGTACACCTTGGTTGTATATCGCGCCTGCGGGCCGGTTGTGGGAATCGGGGTAGGTTGCCGCCATGGACGACGACAACCGACTCGCCGAGGAACTCCGGCTCACCGTCGGACAACTGGTGCGCACCGTGCGCACCGCCGACACCATGCCCGCGACCGAGTCCGCCGTCCTGGGCTGTCTCGACCGCGACGGCCCGACGACCACCGCCGACGTCGCCCAGCAGCGGGGCGTCAGCCATCAGGCGGTCGCCAAGGCGGTCAAGGCGCTGGTGACTCAGGGCCTGGTACGTACCGAGGCGCACCCCGCGGACGGCCGCAAGCTCCTGCTGCACCTCACTCCCGCGGGAAGCGAGCGCCTCGCCGAGGAACGGCGCAGGCGCGCGGAGACGCTCGGCGGCGCCATCAGCGACTCGCTGAGCGCCGAGGAGCGCGCGACCCTCGCGGCGGCACTGCCCCTGCTGGCCCGGCTGACGGCGCGCCTGCGAAAACGGTGAGCGCGGACCGCCGCCTGGACGGCGAGCCGCCACGGGCGGCGGCTCACGTGCTCGGCACGGACGGCCGCGGCGCACAGGACGTCTCCTCAGGAGCCGCTCCCGTCCAGCGTGGCCGCGCCGCCGGTGAGGACGAGCCGCAGGCCCTCGCCGGTGACGGTGACGTCCTTCAGCCTCAGGCCGAGCGCGCCGGCGGCGCTGTCCCGGCTTTCCCGCCGGCGCGACGCGGTGAGGCTGTCCACGCGGGACTGCACGCGGTCGAGCAGCGCCGCGGGGGCCGCCGAGCCGAGGACGTCGCCGTCCACCACGGAGAGCGTGAGCCGGCTGTCGTGGACGGCGGGCCGCACCCTGACGGTGGCGAGACCGCTGCGGACGGCGAGTTCGAGGGTTCCGGAAGCGGGCTCGGCGGTGACGCCGGAGACCGTCGCGCCGCCCTGGCCGGCGGCCGACGCCAGGCGCCGGGTGACCGCCGCGGTGGACACCTCCGCGGTGACCCGGGAGCCGGACACCTCGGCGGTGTGCCGGGACCGGTCGACGACCGCCCCGGACAGCACCGCGGTGACCGCAACGCCGGTGAAACCGGCCGCGCTCGCGCGCCCCGCCACCGTGACCGTCGGCAGGGTGCCGTCCAGCAGGGTGAGCAGCGCCGGGCGTGCCCCCAGGGACACGTCCGGACGGCCGCCCAGCCGGCCGCCCAGGGCGGCCGTCACCCGCTCGGTCACGGCGTGCCGGACCACGGCCTCGCCCGACGCGCAGAGGATCACCAGGGCGAGCACCGCGCCCAGGGCGGCACGGGCGGCCCGTCCGGCGGGCAGCAGCCGGCGCTTCACCGGGCGCCGGCCGACGCGGAGCCCTCGGCGTCGAGACGCGGGAGGAGCCGGTCCAGCCACGACGGCAGCCACCAGTTGACCTCACGCAGCAGGTACATGGCGGCCGGGACGAGTATCAGCCGTACGACCGTGGCGTCGAGCACGATGCTGAGGGCGAGCCCGAGAGCCAGCATCTTGACGACGACGCTGTCGTTCAGCAGGAACGCGAGGAAGACACTGGTCATGACGAGGGCGGCACAGGAGATGACTCGGGCCGTGGCGGCCAGGCCCTCGGCGACGCTGGAGTGGGTGTCCGCACCGGCCAGCCAGTGCTCACGGACCCGGGACAGCAGGAAGACCTCGTAGTCCATGGACAGGCCGAAGACGATGGCGAACATCAGCGCCGGGACGTAGGGCTCGATGGGCACCTGTTCGTCCACGCCCAGCAGCGAGGAGCCCCAGCCCCACTGGAAGACGGCGACCAGGACACCCCAGGCGGCGCCGATGGACAGCAGGTTGAGCAGCGCGGCCTTGAGCGCCAGGACGGGGGCCCGGAAGACGAGCACCAGCAGGACGAAGGCCGCCGCCGTGACCACGCCGACGACCAGGGGGAGCTTGTCGGCCAGCATGTCACGGAAGACGATCTGGCCGGCGGTGGGGCCGGTGAGGTAGCCGTGCGCGTCCTCGGGGCCGAGCGTGCGGGGCAGCACGGTGTCGGTGAGGTCGTGCACCAGGTCCGCCGTGTCCTGGTCCTGGGGCCCGGTACGGGGCACGATCCGCGTGGTCAGCAGCGCCCCGTCCGCGGTGGCCACCGGGGTGCCCGCGGAGGCGACCCGCGGGTCCGCCGCGAGTGCGTCGTGGAGTTCCCCCGCCACCCGGGACCGGTCGGCGTCGGTCGGGGCGTGGTCCTGGGCGAGGGTGACGACGAGGGTGAGGGGGCCGTTGGCGCCCGGCCCGAAGGCGCTGGAGATCAGGTCGTACGCCCGGCGCCCGGTGGTGTCGGGGGCGGCGGCGCCGGCGTCGACGTGCGCCGTGCGCATGGACAGGGCGGGTGCCGCGAGGACGCCGAGCAGCAGCAGACCGCCGGCCAACGCCCGTGCCGGGTGGCGCCGGATGCCGCCCGCCCAGCGGTGCCAGAAGTCCTGGCCGCCGTCGGGTTCGTCGACGGGCCGGCGGACCCGCCAGCGGTCGACACGCGGACCGAACCAGCCGAGCAGCGCGGGGGTGAGGGTGAGAGCGGCGACCGCGGCGGTGACGACGGTGAGGCAGGCGGCGGCACCGAGCGCGCCCAGGAAGGAGATGCCGGACGCGTTGAGCCCGGCCAGCGCGACGGCGACCGTGCCCGCGGCCACGAGCACGGCACGTCCGCTGGAGGCCACCGCGCGGCCGGCCGCCTCGCCCACGTCGCCGGTGTCGCGCAGCAGGCGCCGGTGACGGGTGGTCAGGAACAGGGCGTAGTCCAGGCCCACGCCGAGGCCGATCATGCTGGCCAGGGTCGGGGCGGTGGTGGCGAAGCCGATGTGCGAGGCGAGCACCTTCAGGGCGAGCAGCCCCACGCCGAGTCCGGCGACGGCCGCCACCAGCGGCACCCCGGCCGCGACGACCGAGCCGAAACCGAACAGCAGGACGATGATCGCCGTGGCGAGTCCGATGAGTTCCGGCAGCCGGTCGCCTCCCCCCTTGGCCACGGACTGGCCGAGCTGGCTTCCGTACTCGACCTGGACACCGTCGTGCCGCAGGCCCGCCACGGCCCGGTCGATCCGGCTGAGCCACCCGTCCTCGTAGCTCCCCGGGTTGGCGTCAAAGGACACCTGCACCAGTGCCGTCCGGCCGTCCTCGGCGAGCGAGCCGGCGGGGGCGCCGGGGCTCAGCGGGTCGGTCACCCCCAGGACGTGCGGGACCTTGCCCAGGGCCGCCACGGCGTCCGCCACTTCCTGCTCGTGGTCCTGGACGGTGCCGTGCGCGGTGTGCAGGACGATCGGGGACTGCGTGCCCCTGCCGACGCCCGACGCGTGCACCTTCAGCAGATCGGTGCCGGTCTGCACCTGGGTCCCGGGCAGCGTGAAGTCGTCGCTGTACGTGCCGCCGAAGGCGTGTGCCAGGCCGAGGAAGGCGGCGAGCAGGAGCAGCCAGGCGGCCACGACCCGGCGCGGCCGCAGCGCGCACCAGCGCCCCGTGCGGTGGAGCGGTCCGGGGCGGCGTACGGCCTGCGGCCGTGCGTCCGGGAGAGTGGGCTGTGCGGTGGACATCGTCACCTCATGACAGGGGGAACGGACATGCGGCAGCGCCGCGGCAGCAGTCTGGGCCCGCCGTACCAAGGCCCTGTCCGGTGAATGTTCGGGGAATGTAAGGCCGCCGGTCCCGCCCGGTCCACACCGCCCGGCGGCACTAACATCGACGGACGCGACGAGTGCGCCGGCCAGGCCCTGGACGGGACGCACCGGCCGCGGTCAGGAGAGTGAACAGCCCGTGCCCACCGCAGACCCACCCTCGGTCCTGCCCGGCTCGGCGCCCCGCGCCGTCCGCGGACTGGTGCTGGTGGTGGAGGACGAACACCGCATCGCCGAGCTGGAGCGGCTCTACCTTGCCCGGGAGGGCTTCGGGGTGCACGTCGAGGGGGACGGCGAGGCCGGTCTGGCGGCGCTGGCGCGGTTGCGGCCGGTCGCGGTCCTGCTGGACATCGGCCTGCCCGGGGCGGTCGACGGGGTCGAGTTCTGCCGCCGGCTGCGCGCCGCGCACGACTGGACTCCCCTGCTGCTGGTCACCGCCCGCGACGAGGAGGCCGACCGGGTGCTGTGCCTGGAACTGGGCGCCGACGACTACGTCACCAAACCGTTCTCCCCCCGCGAACTGGTCGCCCGGGTGAACGCGGTGCTGCGGCGCACCGCCGGCCCGCCCGAGCCGGGACCGCTGGTGCGGGGCCGGATCAGAGTGGACCCGGCGCGCCGCACGGTGTGCGTGGACGGCGCCCCGGCGGAGCTGACGACGACCGAGTTCAACCTGCTGTACCACCTGGCGCGCAGCCCGGGCCAGGTGTTCAGCCGGGCCCAGCTGATGGCCACCGTGTGGGGGCAGGCCGACTACGGGGACGGACGGGTCGTGGACGTCTATGTCTCGCAGCTCCGCGCCAAACTGGGCGAACCCACCCCGATCCGGACGGTCCGCGGTGTCGGCTACAGCTACCGGATGCCCCAGTGAGGGGAACACCCTCCGGTCCGGACGGCCGGGGAGCGCTGGGCACCGGGCACCTGGCGGGCGCGGGGTCGGCACGGCGGGCGTCGGTCCTTCGGCACACGACGCTTCGGCGCACGACGCTGATCCGGCGTCTCCGGCGTCTCCGGCGTCTCCGGCGTCTCCGGCGCGTCCGGCGCGCGGCGAGGCACCTGCTGCCGGCGGGCTCTCGGCCGCCGTCGCTGCGCTGGGTGCTGGCGGCATCCACGGCCTCGGTGGCGCTACTGGCGGCGGCCCTGACCGGGGTGACCGCCTGGCAGGCGGCGGGCCGTCAGGCCGAGCACCGCGAGCGTGACCAGCTCGGGCGCCAGGCCCAGGCCCTCGCCCGGCTGCCCGCTCTCTCCACGCTCCTCGCGCAGGGCGCCGGGCCCTACGCACAAGTCGCCGGCGTGCGCGTCGCGGTCATCGCGCCGGACGGCTCCGTCTCCGGTTCGGCCGCGGCCGTCCTCACCCACGCCGACCGGGACACGCTGCTGGCCGGGCACGAACTGTCGTCCTCGGGCAGCCTCGCGGGAGAGCAGATCCTGGTGGAGGGCCGCCCCGGCCCGAACGGAGGCGCGGCTGTGCTGACCCGCCCGGCCACCTACGTGCAGGAGGCCGTCGACGGCACCCGGCGGGCACTCGTCCTCCCCCTGCTCATCGGTCTGTGCGGCGCGGCCCTCGTCGGCGCGGCCGCGGGCGGCCGCATCGCCCGCCCCCTGGCGACGGCCGCCACGGCGGCCGGACGGCTCGCCGCGGGCGAGCGGGGGCTGCCCGGACACCAGCCGGGCGGCACGGCCGAGGCCGAGGCACTGCACCACTCGCTGGCCGTGCTGGACGCGGCCCTGGCCGACGCCGAACAGCGGCAGCGGGAGTTCCTGTTGTCCGTCTCCCACGAGATCCGCACCCCCCTCACCGTCGTCACCGGATACGCCGAGGCTCTGGCAGACGGCGTCGTCGCGGCTGATGAGACCGCCCAGGTCGGCACCACCCTGCTGGCCGAGACACACCGGCTCGAGGCGTTCACCAGCGACCTGCTCGCCCTGGCGCGACTGGAGGCCGACGACTTCCGTCTCGATCCGGCCCCCACCGACCTGGCGGACGTCGTCGGACAGGCGGCCGCCGCCTGGCGGGTCAAGGCCGACGAGTACGGAGTCGTCCTGCGGACCGAACTGCCCACGGCCCCCGTCGAGGCGGTCACCGACGGTTTCCGCGTGCGGCAGCTCCTCGACGGCCTGATCGGCAACGCCCTTCGTGTCGTTCCGGCCGGGGCGCCCGTCGTCCTGGCGCTGCGCGCCGGCGAGCCCGGCGGCACGGACGGCCCGCGGCTTCAGGTCCGCGACGGCGGGCCCGGCCTCGAACCCGAGGACGAGGCCACGGCGTTCCGCAGGGGAGTCCTGCGCGACCGCTACCGGGCGACCCGCCCGGTGGGCAGCGGACTGGGACTCGCCATCGCCGACAAGCTGGCGGCCCGCCTCGGCGGACGCATCACCGTCGTCGGCCACGGACCCGAAGGCGGCGCATGCTTCACCGTCCGGCTGCCCCCCACGGATGCGTACTGACACCGCTCGGGCACGGCCCCCACCTCTGAACGCCAAAACCCAGTTGACGGCAGTCCACCGTCTCCCCGCGCTTCCTGCTCCCACCGGCCGGGAGCCCGGGACAGAGGAACTCGTGATCGACCGGTGAAGGTGGTCGACGACATCGTGGTCGACCATGTTCTGAGTGAGTCGTGGCGGCTGCTCGACGGGCGAGGAATGGCTGAGCGGCTGCGCGCACGGTCCGCTCTCGACCAGCGAGGGGGTGGGGCGGGCCGACGGAGAGGCTACGGGAGGGCAACGTCCAGCACATGCCGTACGCCGTGCGGAGTCCGCCCGGCGGCTGAGCGGACCGCCGCCGGGCGCCGCCGGGCACCTGGCCGTCCGGGCCCGGCCGCCTTGCCCGGTGCTCAGCCGAACAGCGGTGCCAGCGCGGTCTCGCCCGCGAGGATCCGCCAGGCGGGCACGCGCACCGTCCGGCTCACGGGGCAGGGCTTGGCCCCATGACCCCCGGAGGGCAGGCCGGTGAGCAGGTCGCCTCGCGCGTGGGTCAGCCGGAGGTGCCGCGCGGGGTCCGCACCGGGCCCCGCGCCGGGGTCGATCAGCACCGCCGTGTTCTCGCCGGCGTCGGTGAACAGCAGGTCGACCGGGTGGCCGCCCACCAGCACGGCCCGCTCCAGATCGGTGATGCCCCGTCCGGCCAGGTACCGCTGCAGGCGGTCGGCGAGGTCCGCGCGGGCCTCGGCCACCGGGCCGGACGCGCCGGCCTCGGCCGTCGTGCCGTCGTCGCCCGCTCCCAGCGGAGCCGAACGCCCGGCGAGGAGGGCGGGCAGTCCGCTCTGGTCCTGCCAGAAGGCACGGCCTCCCACCGTGATCAGCTGCGACTTGGCGCGGGTGACCGCCACGTTCCACAGGTTGACCTGGCTCGCGACCCAGTGCGTCGTCCGGGGCGGTGTGTTGTGCGCCGCCACCGGGCTGAGCACCATCACGTCCCGCTGCCCGCCCTGGAAGGTGTGGACCGTGCCGACCCGGACGCGGTCGTCGTCCCGCCACATCCGTGCCAGTGTCTCCTTCTGCGCCCGGAAGGGCGTGACCACTCCCACGGTCGCGTCCGGCGGTAGCCCTGCCAGCAGTCCGTCGACCACGCGCCGGACGGCCTCCGCCTCCTCCGCGTTCCGCCAGGACTGCCCGTCGCCGCCGCGTGCCGATTCCCCGGACGGTACGTCGACCCAGCCGAGCACCGGTGCCGGGTCGGCCGCTCCTACCGGGTCGTGCGCCGGCACCTGCCGCCGCACGTCGGTCAGCACCCGCAACCGGCCGCCGTAGCAGTGGCCGTTGACGACGTCCGCGATCCGCGGGTGGCAGCGGTAGTGCTCGTCGAGGAGCAGCGCGCTGTCGCCGTGCTGTTCGGCCGCATGGTACGAGGAGTACACGTGGTAGGTGAGGCGGTGGTGCTCCAGCTGCGCGGCGCTCAGCCCGGCCCGAACCCGTGCCTGACGCTCCTGCTGCGGTGACACGCCGGGGATGTGCCCGAGCTGCATGGGGTCCCCGATGATCAGTGCCCGGCGGGCCCGGAACAGCAGCGGCAGCACCGACGGGATGGAGCACTGGCTGGCCTCGTCGATGACCACGAGATCGAACAGCTTCGGGGCGAGTTCCAGTTGCCGCACCGAGTGGGTGCTGACGGCCCACCCCTTGATGTGCGTCATCAGGTTCTTCTGGCTGCGCTGGTAGCCGGAGCGGCGGCGGAGCGCCTGGAGCCGCTGGTTCATGGGCCCGGTGGCCCGGTCCAGGGCCTCGGCGGACAGCGCACGGGACAGTTCCGCCGACAGCCCGGACAGCGATTCCGCCGTCGCGAGCCGGGACTGCTTGAGCCCTTCCTCGTCCCATTCCCCGTGCCGGTGGACGAGTTCCCGCACCTGCCGCTCCACGGACACGATCCCGGCCAGGGATTCCAGCAGTTCGGGCGGCACGGGTCGTTGCGTCGCCCACTCCGGCCAGGCCGGTCCGGCACCGTCCGGGCGCTCGGCCCCCGCCGCGACCAGCGCGGCGAGCGCGCGCCCGCGCCGCCACGATCCGAGCTGCCACCAGCGGGCCCCGGCCGTCTTCCGCGCCCGCTCCGCCCACCGGCCCAGCGCTGCGACGCCGTCGACGTCCGCCGCCCAGACCCCTTCGAGCAGGGACAGTGGCAGCTCCAGGGCCGCGGCCCGCTCCTCCCGGTCGCGGAGCAGTTCCAGCAACTGCCCTTCCTCACCGACGCGGTGTGCCGCCTGCGCCCGCAGCCGGTCGGCGTTTCCCCGGGTGTTGCGCAGGTCGCCGCCCACAGTGGCCGATCCGCGCCGCGGCGCCTCGGCCGGTTCGGCGAGCAGCCGTTCCAGTTTGGCCGCCTCCCGCTCCAGCGCCTCCGCGTTGCCCGTCCGCATGAGCAGGCCGGGTGCGATGTCGTCGCAGCGCTGGGCGACGACGTTCACGGCCTCGTTGTTCGTGGAGGCGACCAGCACCGACTGCCCCGCGGCGACACAGGTGGTGACGACCGCCGTGACGACCTCGCTCTTGCCCGTGCCGGGCGGTCCGGTCGCCACCGTCAGCGGCTGGGTCATCGCCGACGAGATCACCAGCTCCTGGCTCTCGTTGCACGGTCCCGGAGCGACGGGCGTCACCGGGTCCGCCGCGAGGGCGGTCGCGGCCGGCATCTGGCGGGCCCCGCCGGTCAGCAGCGCGTCCAGGGCGGTGCCCGTGATCTGCGTGGTCCGCGTGGAGATCTGGAGCAGGTTCTCCACCAGCGCCTGGGTGGCCATGGCCTCCGCGCCGGAAGGCACCAGCAGCACGGCCGCGTTGTGCGCGCCGGGCCGCAGCGCCTGCATCACCGTGCGGTCGCTCAGCGCGGACGGGTCCAGCGGTTCGAGTTCCGGCAGCCCCAGCTCGTCCAGCAACTCCCTTACGGCGCGCAGCATCTGGGCGTCGTTGCCCTCCTGCCAGGCCGGCTGCCAGCGCGCGACCAGGTCGGCCGCGTCACCCGCGTCCAGGAGTTCGGAGACGACGCCGCTGTGCAGGGACGGCACACCGCTGGGCCGGAGCACGTCCCGGCCGTCCTCGTCCGGCGCCAGCTCCATCTGCTGGATGAGCAGCGGTGCCAGCTCCACCGTGGCGCGCCGCCCCCGGCCGCCGTCCCGTGCGGGCAGCGTGATCGCCGGATAGCCGTACCAGTACTCCTGCCGCGCCGCCGCCTCGGTGTCCGAGCCGCTCCGCCCCTCCGGCCGGGGCAGCGCTCCGGGCGCGACGATGTGCGGTCCGCGCCCCGACTGGATGGTCTCCTCGCCCTGGGCCAGCAGGAAGTACTTCTTGTTCCGGCCGCCGTCCCGGTCCGGCCGCATTCCGGCCGCCGCCTGCGCGGTGAGGCAGTCCGCGTAGTACCGCAGCAGCCCCTCCCGGTCGACGCCGTCCCGCTCGTCCGCCTCCGCCAGCTCCCTGGCCTTCAGCAGCGCGGGGGAACGCCGGGCGGTACCGGCGGCGTCCTGGGGCAGCTCGGGGAGCCGCACCGGCCGTGCCACCGACCGGGCGAAGGGAAGGCTCCGCGTCGCCCTGATCGTGGACTTGGTGGGCTGCTGCTCCTCCGGTACGCCGTCGCGGGTCATCTGCGCGGTCAGGTAGTCGAAGAGGTCGTCCGGCGTGATCCAGCCGCCCTCCTTGATCCGACCGTTGCGCAGCCCCTCGACGATCTCCCCGGTGAACCGGGAGGTGCCGAGGCCTGACCCGGGCGGCGCCATCGCGGAGGCCGCCTGGAGGGCGTCGGACGCGGTGATGAAGTACACGCCGGTCGGCCGCAGCAGGGTGCTCGGCGCGGGCCGGTCCGGTTCCCCCGAGGGGCCCTTCGCGGTCCAGCCCTGGACGACGGACCCGCTGGAGCAGCAGTCCAGCAGGACCAGCTTGGAGGCGGCCCGGCAGGACTGCAGCATCCGCTCCAGGAACTCCGCCGGCACGGCCGTGCCCGGCAGGTCGGCCGGGTCGGTGTCCCGGGTCAGGAAGTACAACTGGCCGTCCTGCTCGCAGTACTCGCCGTGCCCGCTGAAGTAGAGCAGCGCCGTCTCACTCGGCTGCCGTGCCTCCAGGAACGTCTCGACGGCGTGCAGCATCTCCGCCCGCGTCGGCTCGGCGGCCAGCGCGCACTCGTTGTACATGCCGATCTCGGTGTTCTCCAGCACGGCCCGCATGTAGTGCAGATCG
Source organism: Streptomyces sp. NPDC086519 (assembly GCF_040686075.1). Classification (NCBI taxonomy): domain Bacteria; kingdom Bacillati; phylum Actinomycetota; class Actinomycetes; order Kitasatosporales; family Streptomycetaceae; genus Streptomyces; species Streptomyces sp. NPDC086519. The sequence goes on along the minus strand of NZ_JBFBJL010000015.1, from coordinate 119,910 downwards.
GCGCGTACGGCCGGGAGGTCGGCGTACCTCTCGCTGTCGTACGTGGAGACGCCGACGAGCAACGCGTGCCGGTCGTTGTCGGTCATCGCCGCTCAGCCCGCCGTCGTCGCCGTCGTGCCGTCGTCGCCGTCGTCCGCGAGGAACCGCTCGATGAGCGTGTCGTCCTCGCGGGCCTCCTTGCCGGTGATGTGCAGGGTCGCCCCGTCGGGCCGCTTGACCACGACGGTGCGCTGCGGGACCCGCGCCAGCCACGTCTGCACCAGCGAGACCACGAACGAACCGGCGCTCAGCAGCAGCCCGACGGTCTCGGCGGACGGCCCGCCCTTGTCGCCGATCCCCGCCAGACTGCCGGGCTCGGGCAGGTCTAGCCTGGCCGTCGGGTCCACCTCGCCGAGCGCGGCGAGCAGTTCGCGTGCGTCCTTGCGGGCGCGCAGCGGATCCTCGTCGACGACGGAGATCACGTATCCGGTGTGGTTGTCGGGCATGACGGTCTCGTACTCCCCCTGATTCACCGGCTCCCTGCCGGGCGAACGAGACTAGTGGCCGGCACTGACACCGGACGCCCAAGAGGAGCCGCCGTCCCGGCCGTTGGCGTGAAACCGGTCGACGATGGCCGGGTCCTGCGCGTCTCGCGTCAGGCGCAGTTCCGCCCAGACGGTCTTCCCCGGCGCACCCACGCGCGGGGCGACCGCCCAACGGGTCGCCAGCCCCGCCACGATCAGCAGGCCCCGGCCGGACTCCGCGTCGCCGGGCGGCTCCCGGTCGGAGAGCATCGGGATGCGTTCGGCCCGGGTGTCGGTGACCGCGATGCGCAGAAAGCCGGTGCTCTCGGTGAGCCGGACATGGAAGTCCCGTCCGGCGACATGCCCGTGCCGTACGGCGTTGGCGGTCAGCTCGGCGGTGATCAGGGTGAGCGTGTCGTTGACCCGGCCGTCGTACGGATACCCCCACGTGTCGAGCCGGTGGGAGACCAGCCTGCGGGCGAGGCGTGCGCCGCGCGGGGAGGAGGTGAAGGCCATCGTGAACTCGTGGAGGGGGCGGGAGCAGGCGTTCTCGGTCCGGGGTGCGGTTTTTCCTGCGGCATCGGCATCGGCTTCGGCCTCGGGAGTTCGCCGTGTGGGGGAAGTTCGGCTGTTCATGTGGTCCACGCTGCCGGTGTCGTCCTAGCGTGACCAGATACGGCGCGCACACGGAGGGTCGCTGTAGGTGTGCGGTACGCGAGTGTAGGCGGGGCAGAGCGTGACGGTCTGCGCGGGGGCGCGTTGGCCGGGGGAGGTGGTACGGGGATGAGTGAACCGACGGGGCTTGTGGACGAGGCGTTCGGAAACGGTGACGGCGACGGAGAGGGACGGCAGCCGGAACCCGACGCCGGCTCAGGTGTTCTGCGCGTCTTCGGGCGGCAGTTGAAGAGGTTCCGGGTGCGGGCGGGCCTGGAGCGCCCTGAGTTCGGCTCGCTGACGGGGTATTCGGTGTCCACCATCGCCGCGTACGAGCAGGGACGCCGGGTGGCTCCGCCGAGGTTCATCGACCGGGCCGACGAGGTGCTGGACGCGGGCGGGGTCCTCCAGGAGATGAAGGAGGAGGTGGCTCGGGCCCAGTATCCGGCGTTCTTTCGGGATGCGGCGCGGTTGGAGGGGGAGGCGGTTGAGCTGCACGTCTACGACACGCACCTCATCAACGGGCTCTTGCAGACGGAGGAGTACGCGCGGGCTGTGTTCACGATGCGACGGCCGCTGCTGAGCGACGAGACGATCGAGGAGCGGGTCGCCGCACGTCTCGCGAGGCATGAGATCTTTAGCCGTCTGCCGATGCCGACCCTGAGCTTTGTCATCGAGCAGTCTGTGCTGACACGGCCCCTGGGCGGCGGCCACGTGATGCGCGGACAGTTGGAGCAGCTTCTGCTGTGCGGACAGCGGAGAAACGTCGAGATCCAGATCATGCCGAACGCGCGGGACGAGCACGCCGGTCTGGCTGGCCCCTTCACCTTGATCGAGACGCAGGATGCGCGGAGGATCGCCTATGTGGAGGCATACAAGCACAGCCGCCTCTATACGGATCGGGGCACCGTCCGTGAGCTTGAAGAGCAGTACGGTTTGCTACGAGCACAAGCTCTCACGCCCCGCGAGTCGTTGACCCTCATTGAGGAACTGCTGGGAGAGACATGAACACCGACGTCGATGAAGTGGTTACTTGGCGCACGAGCAGCTACAGCAGTGGCGAGGGCGGCCAGTGCGTCGAGGTCGCCGTCTGCCCTCACGTTGTCCACGTACGCGACTCCAAGGACATAGCCCGCCGTGGCCTTGAAGTCGATGCGGCGGCCTGGACCGCGTTCGTAGGCTTCGCTGTCCAGTAGGCGTGAGGTCTGCTCCTGGCAAGGTGTCAGGGGCAGACCTGCGTCCGGGAGGGCCCGCCGACGGCGTACGCGTGGGGGGCCACCGGCCTGCTCACCACACTCACCAAGGAGCGCGACCGCGGCCGCGACGACATCACCACCGCCGAGCGGCGCCTCTTCGACCAGATCCTCACCGGCGACATCCGCCGCCACCTCGCGGCCCGCATCCGTCAGGCCGGCGAACTCGTCGACCGGATGAACGGGCACCTGGAGCGGGTCCGTACCGCCTCGAAGGTCGCCGTCCAGCTCGTCTGGGACGTCCGCCCGGATCTTCCGGACAGCACCCGTACCGCCCGCCAACTGCTGCTCAAGGATCCCGGCCGGGTCACCGAGACCGACCGGGAAGCCCTGCACGCGTTCTTCCGCACCCGCGCCCTGGCGACCCTGTACGACACCGTCCCGCCGCAGTCCGCCGCGGGGAGAGCGGGGGCGCGGCAGGGGAGTCAGGGCACTGACCGGGCGGCCGCGCCTCCGGTCGTCCGGGGCCGTGTCAGGCGCCGATCATGTTGAAGCCGCCGTCGGCGTTGAGGTAGACGCCGGTCATGTGGGCGGCGTCGTCGGTGGCGAGGAAGAGAGCGGTGCCCGCGAGTTCGGCCGGGCCCGGGATGCGGCCCATCGGGGTCTTGGCGATCATGTCCTCGCGGCGGCCGGACTTCCAGTCCGCCCGGTTCAGCAGCGTCTCGGTCTCGATGAAACCGGGGGCGAAGGTGTTGACCCGGACGACCGGCGCGAAGGCCTGGGCGTAGGACTTGGTGATGCCGAGGATGCCGTACTTCGCGGCGGCGTACTGCGGGGCGCGGGCGCTGCCGCGGACGATCACGGTGGAGCCGATGTTGACGATCGCGCCGTGGCCCTGCTCCAGCATGCGGGAGCCGACCTCGTGGACGCAGAGCATGGTTCCCTTGACGTCCACGGCGAGGACGTGGTCGATGGACTCCTCGGTGAGGTCTCGCCAGGACATCTGGTCGCCCGCCACGTCGCCGACGTTGTTGACCAGCACGTCGAGGCCGTGGAAGCGGTCGAAGACCTCGTCGGCCATGCGGATGACGTCGGCGTGCACGGCGATGTCGGCCTGCACGGTGAACGCCTCGCCGCCGACGTCCTTGATGCGGGCGACGGTCTTGTCGGCTCCGGCGGCGGAGCTGCGGTAGTGGACGGCGACCCGGGCGCCCTCCTGGGCGGCGCGGACGGCGATCTCGGCGCCATAGCCGGTGCCGGCGCCGGTGACCAGGACGGTGCGGCCCTCGAAACGGCGGGGGACGGCGGTTTTCTGCGGGGACATGCGGGTCCTTGTCTGAGGGGGCAGTGGTGTCGGGGGCCGCGAGGCTCAGTGGTCTTCGGGGGCCGTGAAGCGCTGGCGGATCTCGCCGATGCCCTCGATGCGGCTGACGAGTTCGTCGGCGGCGGTGAGGTAGCGCGGCGGGTTCATGCGGTTGCCGACCCCGGCCGGGGTGCCGGTGAACACCAGATCGCCGGGGAACAGGGGGAGTACGGCGGACAGACGGGCGATGAGCTCCGGCACCGGGAAGATCATGGACTTGGTGCGGTCGTGCTGGACGACCGTCCCGTTGAGCAGGCCGGTGATCTCCAGGTCGTCGGGGTCGTCGAGCTCGTCAGGAGTGACCAGCGCCGGACCGATGGGTCCGAAACCCGGGAAGGACTTGCCGAGGCTGAACTGCGCTGGTTTCCCCCGCAGTTGGGAGACCCGTTCGGACAGGTCCTGGCCGATGGTCAGACCGGCCACCGCGTCCCAGGCGCGGTCCTCGCTCACTCGGTAGGTCTCGCGGCCGATCACCGCGACGAGCTCGACCTCCCAGTCCACCTTGCCCTCGGGGAGGGCGACGGTGCTGTGCGGGCCGGTGATGCACGCCGGGAACTTGGTGAAGACGAGCGGTTCCGCGGGCGGGATGTAGCCGGCTTCCGCCGCGTGCGGCGGGTAGTTGAGGGCGACCGCGAACACCTGGCGGGGGCGCGGCACGGGTGCGCCGAGCGCGGCCGGATCAACTGTCAGGTCGTAGGCGTCCTCGGGCAGTCCGGCGGCCCAGTCGCGTACCCGCGGCCAGTCCTCCAGCAGGGCCATGGGGTCGGCGGGCAGCAGTCCGCGCGAGGCGGTTGCCACGTCGGCCGCCCGGTCGCCGCCGACGACGACGGCCCGTCCGTCCCGTACCGCGAGCCTCACCAGTCCACCTTCTCGGGTACGGGGGTGCCGTGCCCCTCGGTCCAGCTGACGATCGGGGTGCGCAGCACGCCGAGTCGTTCGACCTCGGCCTCGACGACGTCGCCCGGCTTGAGGTACATCTCCGGGTCGCCGCTGAAGCCGGCCACGCCCTGGACGGTGCCGGTGGTGATCAGGTCGCCCGCGCTGTAGCCCTGCGGGGAGTGGTAGGCGACCAGGTGCGGGATGGAGACCGACATCCGGTTGGTGTTGGACTTCTGCCGGACCACGCCGTTGACCCGCAGCTCCATGTCGAGGTTCTGCGCGTCGGGGATCTCGTCGGCGGTGACGATGTACGGGCCGACGGGGCAGAAGGTGTCGATGGCCTTGCAGAAGGAGAAGACCCCGGACTCCATCTCGCGGCGCTGGATGTCGCGGGCGGTGATGTCGTTGAAGACCACGTACCCGGCGATGTGGTCGGGCGCGTCGTCCACGCCGAAGAACTTCCCGGGCCTGCCGATGACGACGGCGATCTCCAGCTCGTAGTCCAGCTCGCTGGTCAGGTGCTCGGGGTAGATGACCGGCTCGTCGGGGCCGACGATCGCGTCGACGTTCTGGAAGAAGACGATGCCCTTGTGCATGGGGTGCGACCAGTCGACGTTCTTCGACTCGTCCTCGTGCTCACGGAAGTTGCCGGAGGTGTGGAAGAACTTCTTCGGCACGATCGGGGCGCGCAGCCTCACGTCGTCCAGCGACAGCCGCTCACCGGTCTCGGCCACCCGGCCGTCGCGCTCGAAGTACTCCCGGGTGCTCGGCACCTCCAGCGGGAGTACCAGCCGCTCCTCCAGTTCCAGCCTGCCGACCCGTCCGTCGTCGAAGGTGATGAGTTTCACGGAATTGCCCGCCTCTTTCGGTGAGTGAAAGCGATATTCGCTACGTGAACGTGATGTGAGTATTTATGGGTCGCTACGGGCTGTCAAGGCCCCTCACCTGCGAAAACGCGGAGCTGGAGGGCGAGAGTGCCGTAGTAGCCGACGAGGGTCGTCAGTTCGAACAGGGCTCGTTCTCCCACCGAGGACACGATGTCGGCGTACTCCTCGTCGCTGAGGGTGCCGTGGCTCAGCAGCGCGGAGGCCGCCCGCAGGACGGCGCGCTCGACGGGGTCGGCTAGCTCGGGTACCGCTCCGGTTCTCAGCGTGGCCAGCTCCGGCTCGGTCAGACCGGCCCCGCGGCCCACGGCCTCGTGGGCCGCGCGCTCGAAGGTGCTGTTCCAGTGGGCGGCCACGGCGAGGATCGCCAGCTCGCGCGCCCGGTCGCTCAGCACGGAGCCGTAGCGCACGGCCGCGCCGACGGCCTGGAGCGCGAGGCCCACCGGCGGGCTGAGCAGCATGGCGTTGAAGGGGCCGCGCAGCCGCCCCTCCCGGTCCGTGAGGGCGAACGCCTGGGGTCCGGCCGCGCGGGGGCCGCCGGTGATGGCCCGGTAGACCTCCGTCTGTTCCTTGTCCAGTCGGCCGGGCAGCAGCCCGGTCAGTCGCGCTCCCATGTGTCCTCCTCACGCCTTCCTGTGTGCAAGGCGACTCCTGCGTGATATTGACTTCCGTACAATGAAAGTTGCCCCTCAGGCGTACGCCCGTGCAGAAAGCGAGCCCCGAGTTGCCGCCGCGTGATGAACCGACCTCCCCGTCCGTCGAGGGCGCCGCGTCCAAGCGCAGTTATCACGTCGAAGCGCTGGCCAAGGGGCTGCGGCTGCTCGGGCTGTTCTCCGAGCAGCGCCCGGCGATGAAGCTCACCGACATGGCCGCGGAGACCGGGGTGCCGCTGCCGACCGCCTTCCGGATGGCCGCCACCCTGGTCACCGAGGGGTTCCTGGAGCAGCTGCCCGACGGCGCCTACCGCCCCGCTCCGAAGGTGCTCACGCTCGGCTTCGCGGCGCTGCGCGGCATGGACCTGGTGGAGCTGGCCGACGGGCCGCTGCGCCGGCTCGCCGCGGTGACCGGACAGACGGTCAATCTGGGCACGCTCTCCGACGACCGCGTGCTGTACCTGATCCGGCTGCGCAACAACGACCTGGTGACCGCGAACATCCAGGTGGGCTCCCGGCTCCCGGCGGTCGGCACCTCCATCGGCAAGGTGCTGCTGGCCGGGCTGGACGACACCGAACTGGAGGAGCGCCTGAGCGCGGCGTCCTTCGCCGGGACCACCGGCCCCAACGCGCTTCGGTCGCTCGCCGAACTGCGGCCCGCCCTGGACGGGATCCGCAAGCAGGGCTGGGCGGTGCAGGACGAGGAACTCGCCTACGGCCTGCGCTCGGTGGCCGCGCCCGTGCGCGACGCGTCCGGCGCGGTGGTCGCCGCCGTCAACGTCGCCGTACCGGCCATGGAGTTCCCGGTCGCCCGTCTGCACGACGAGCTGCGTCCGCCGCTGCTGGACGCCTGCCGGGAGATCACGCGGCTGCTCGGCGGAAGCTGAGATCCGCCGGTTCATACGAGCGTGCGGCCGCCGTCGACGTACAGCACCTGCCCGGTGACGAACGACGCCCGGTGCGAGGCGAGGAACAGCACCGAGCCGACCACGTCCTCCGGCGTGCCCAGGCGTCCGGCCGGTACCAGGCCGACCATCTCCTCGCGCATTCCCGGCTTGTCCAGGTACTCCCTGGTCAGCTCCGTCTCCGTGTAGCCGGGGCCGACCGCGTTGACGGTCACGCCGTCGGCCGCCCACTCCCGGGCCATCACCTTCACCAGCTGGTCGAGGCCGCCCTTGGTCGCCGCGTAGGGGGCGTGGTGTCTGTGCGCCAGCCGGGAGGAGACCGACGAGAAGAACACCATGCTGCCACCTCCCCCCTCGCGCATCAGGCGTCCGGCGGCCCGCCCGGCGTAGAACGCGCTCGACAGGTTCAGCGTGAGGATCCGTTCCCACACCTCGTCCGGGGTGTCCACCACCGGGCGGCGGTCGTTCGTGCCGACCGCGTGCACCAGCACATCCAGCCCGCCGAGCGCATCGACCGCCGCCGCGACGACCTCCTCGCACGCCTCGGAGGACGTCACGTCGGCCGGGAACACGTGCACATCGGCCTCGGCGAGCGCGGGCTCGTCCCGTAGCGCCTTCAGCCTCGCCTCGTCCACGTCCACCACGGCAAGCCGCGCCCCCGCGTCGGCCAGCCCCCGGGCGCAGGCGGCGCCCAGTCCGCCGGCTCCCATGACCAGCGCCCGGCGGCCCTCCAATCCCAACCACTCCATGGCGACCCTCTGCTTTCACTGCATAAAAGTAGCTTTCAAAGTCTCCTGGGACGATAGCTCCGAAGTCGCGGCAATGTCTACGGCGACCGGCTCTTGACGTCATTCCGGCCCCGGTGCTTTGGTTCCTTCCGACTAGAACAAGCCGCTTTCTGTGAGTGAAAGTGGCGGGCTCTTGTGCAGACCGCATCCCCCTGCAAGCTCGACGAGGAGCTGCCGCCATGGCCGTGACAGATGCGCAGAACACTCAACAAGCCCTGCAAGCCGACCAGTTGATCAGGCGGCTGGACCGGATACCGGTCTCCCGGTTCCATGCCCGCGTCGTCGGCACGCTCGGGGCCGGAACCTTCTTCGACGCCTTCGACGTCGTCTCCATCGCCACCGTCCTCAGTGCGATCTCCGCCACGTACGGGCTGAGCTCCAGCCAGGCCGGTCTGCTGGTCAGCGCGGGCTTCCTCGGGCAGGCGGTGGGCGCGATCGGGTTCGGCCTGGTCAGCGAGCGTCTGGGGCGACGGCGGGTGTTTCTCGTCGCCCTGGCCGTGATGGGGGTCTTCGCTCTGGTCTCGGCCCTGGCCTGGAGCAGCACCAGTCTGGGGGCCATCCGACTGATCCAGGGCTTCGGCCTGGGCGCCGAAGTGCCCGTGGCGTCCGCCCTGCTCGGCGAGTTCGTCGCGGCCCGGCAGCGGGGCCGGGTCACCGTGCTCTACAAACTGGCCTCGCCGCTCGGCAACCTGGCCACCTCACTGACCGCGGCCGCCCTGCTCGCGTCCACCAGCCCCGAGAACGCCTGGCGCCTGCTGTTCGCCATCGGCGGCGCCCCGCTGCTGATCGCCCTGGTCGCCTGGCGCCTGCTGCCGGAGTCGCCGCGCGTTCTTGTCCGGCAAGGACGCTTCGCCGAGGCGGAGCGGATCGTCACCGCCATGGAAGCCGCGGCCGGCTCCACCGCCGCCGCGGCCGACTCCGCCGCGGCCCCTGAAAACACACCGAGCGCCGACCTGGCGTCCACCCGGCACACCGAACTGCTGTCACCCCAGTACCGCAGGCGGACGGTCACGGCCTGGGTGCTGTGGTTCACCGTCTTCTTCACCCTGCTCGGCGCCACCGCCTGGATGCCCAGCCTCTACGTCAAGCGCGTCGGTGTCTCCCCTTCCACCGCCGCCCTGCTCAGCGGCGCGGTCACCCTCGCCACCATCGTCCTGATCACCGTCGTGGGAGCCACCGTCGACCGCGTGGGCCGGCGCCGCTGGTTCCTCGCGGGATACGTGATCTCCCTCGCCGGTGCCCTGCTGGCCGTCGTGCTGGCGGTGACCGGCAACCTCCACACCTGGCCCGCGCTCCTGGCCGGCGGTGGCCTGATGCTCCTCGGTGTGAGCGGCGTCGACCCGCTGGTGTACGCCTGGACCGCGGAGATCTACCCCACCCGGATGCGCTCCTGGGGCGCCCTCAGCGCCAGCTCGTGGCGGGGGTTCGCGGCCGTCCTCGCCCCGACGGTCATCGGCGCCCTCGTCGACCACGGCATCGCCGTCGTCTTCGGTCTCTTCGCGGCCGTGCTGGTCATCGGGCTGATTGTCACCGCCGTCTGCGGTATGGAGACCAAGCAGGCGTCGCTGGAGGAACTCTCGCGGTAGCCCGCACCGCGGCACACGTCGCCGCCCGCCGCCACAGGACCGCCGCGTCCGCGGGCAGGCGGGTGAGCGCGACCCGCGGGAACGCCCGGGCCGCGGGTGCGGCCGGTGCGGGATCCCGGTGCGAGAGCCGGCGGCAGCAGCTCCTGCGGGTCGCCGGGACACAGCACGCGGCCGGCGTACTCGGCCGGAACCCGCCGCTTCAGCCGTACCGCGACGGCTCGGACCGCACCGGCATCACGGACCGCCGCGTCCTGGACCGAAGGGTGTGCGGCTCGGACATCGCCACCGGGTCGACGGCTTCGGGTGCCGGGGATCGCGTTGTCGCGCGAGAAGACCGGGAAGCCGGTCGACCTCATTGACCACGGCAAGCTGCTCGACCGCTTCCTCGCACTCCGCGCACCGAATGTGTTCATGTAAAGGGAGTCCGCCCAGGCGCAGGGGCGGTCCGGTCGGCGTCCGGGGGAAGCCGACCGGACCGGCCGGCAGAGGGACCGGGCCTCAGAGCCGGGCCAGTGCGCGCTGTGCGGCGTTGTAGCCGCACATCCCGTGGGCGCCGGCACCGGGTGGGGTCGCGGCGGAGCAGAGGTGGACGCCGGGGATGCCGGTGGCGTACGGGTCGAGGGCCGGGCGTGGCCGGAAGAGCAGCTGCCAGGGATCGTTGGCGCCGGTCACGATGTCACCGGCGACGTAGTTCTCGTTGTGCCGGCTCAGCTCCGTGGTGGAGCGGACGTACGTCGCCCGGATCCGGTCGCGGAAGCCGGGGGCGTACTGCTCGATCCGGGCGATGATCGTTTCGGTCGCGTCGCCGGTGTAGCCGGCCGGCACATGGGCGTAGGCGTAGAGCGGGTGCACGTCGCCGGCCGAGCGGGTCTTGTCGGCGAGGTACTGCTGCCCGACGAGCACGAACGGCCGCTGAGGCATCCGCCCGGCTGCCACGTCCTTCTCGGCGGCCGCCAGCTCCGCCGTGTCGCCGCCGAGGTGCACCGTTCCGGCCGACCGCGAACCCTCGTGCAGCCACGGCACGCCGCCCTCGACGGCGAAGTCGACCTTGAACGCGCCGGGCCCGTGGCGGTACCTCAGGTACGCGCGCCGGACGCGGGGCGGCATCCGGTCGCCCGCGATCCGGGCGGCCGCCGCCGGCGAGGTGTCCAGCATGACCACGTCAGGATTGCCCAGTTCGTCCAGGGAGGTCACCCGGCGGCCGGTCTCGAACCGCACGCCGTGTTCGGCCGCGCGAGCCAGGATCGCGTCCCGGATCGCGGCCGTACCGCCCTCGGCGACCGGCCAGCCGAAGGCATGCGCGGCCGTGGTCAGCGCGACCCCGATCGCCGAGGAGGCGAGCGTGTCCAGGGGCCGGAAGGCGTGTGCGGCGACGCCGGTGAAGAGCGCCTGGGCCTCCGGTGTGCGCAAGCGGCGCGCCAGCAGCGTGGCCGGCAGGCCGGCGTAGGCACCGAAGCGGGCCAGGTGGAGCGGGTGCCGCGGAACGTGCAGCACCGGCCGCAGGAACTCCTCGCTGATCGTCGTGAACCGCTCCGCGAGCGGCCCGAACGTCCGCTGCCACCCCCGGCCGCCCGCCCCGAGCCCGGCGGCGGTCCGGGCCACCGACCGGACCGCGACCGCGCCGCGCCCGCCCTCCAGCGGGTGCGCGAACTCCACCGGGGCCCACCGCCAGCTCAGACCGGCCCCGGCGAGGTCGAACCGTCGGGCGAAGGCCGAGCCGGGCGCCAGGGGGTGAAAGCCGGAGCACTCGTCATGGACCAGGCCGGGCAGGGTCAGCTCGGCGGACCGGACGCCGCCGCCGAGCACGTCCGCCGCCTCGATGACGCGGACACTCACCCCCGCCGCGGCGAGGGTGAGGGCGGCGGCGAGCCCGTTGGGCCCGCTGCCGACCACGACTGCCGTCGTCATGCGAGCGCTCCCTCGCCGTTCGCCGTTCGGTACGCCGGATGGTGCTGCGGGTGCCGCCAGGTGACTTCCAGCGGGACGGGCCCGTCGGGCAGCCAGGGCTGCTGGTCGACGAGGTCGCGCACGTCCCACCGGCCGCGCTCGACGATCCCGAGGGCCGCATCCATCACGAAGTACTCCTGGACGGGCCGGTGGATCGGCTGGGACTCCACCCAGAACACCACCAACTCCCCCGGGGCGAAGTGCAGCCGCCGCTGGATCGCCTCGATCAGCTGGTCGTCGTGAAGGTGGCCGTCGCCGAAGTTCCAGCCCACGACCAGGTTCGCGCCGATCTCGCCCTCGCGCACGGTGTACGTGTCAAGGTCGTCACCGAGGTAGGTCCGCGCCACCGACAGCAGCCCCTTGCCCTGGGTGTGCATCGAGCGCCAGGCGACGAACATCTGCATCGCCATCTCGGCCTGCGGAGCGGGGTAGCCGAAGGCGTGCAGCTGCCGGTGGTGCGGCTTGACCGGGACCGGCAGTTCGGCCAGCCGTTCCTCGGCACCCGGCGCCAGCGCCCAGACGGCCGACGCCCAGTTCCCGGCGTACTGCCGCATCGAGGGCAGGAAGGAGACCAGGTCCGGGCGCAGGTTGCCCAGCACAGGGAAGAAGAGCAGGGCCCCCGCGATCAGCGGCAGCATCCACGGCTCGCTGAAGTCGAAGAGGCCGTAGCCCTCGCCGTTGGGATGCCCCGCGAACAGGAAGATCCCGGTGTAGGCGAACAGGATGTTCCACTCCAGCGGCACCGCCAACGGGAACGTCGAGGTGATGAAGAGGTGGAAGAGCACCATGCCCGCGACGGCGACGAGGGTCAGTTCCCGGTTGGTGCTGAACAGCAGCACGAGCGGGAGGGCGAACTCGGCGAGCGTTCCCATCACGTGCGCCATGAAGTGGGCGAGGCCGGAGGGACGCAGGTCCTCGGGCGCGTTCTTGTAGTGCCTGAGCCGCAGAGCCCTGGGCATGAACGGTGCGTTCGACACCATCGGAGGCACGACGAACGAGAAGTGCCGGGTGAACTTCGACACCGCGGCGCCCACCCACACGATGACGATGATCAGCTTCGCGGCGATGATCATGTCGGTGAAGTCCAGCGTGGCGCAGGCGACCATCACCGGGACGTACTGCTCGCCTCGCCCCGCCAGGAAGACGACCTTGTCCCGCAGCCCGAGCAGCCCGAGCAAGGCGGCCGGTACCACGAACAGCACAGGCCGCACCAGGCCACCGGTCACGTCGGGACGGGCGGCGGACAGCGCCGCGGTGCCGACGCCGGGCAGCACGATCGCCACCGCCAGGCTGACGAGGATCGCGGCGTACAGCACGGCGTCCACGACACCGCGCCGGTCCCCGCGGGTGAACGGCACCACGTGCGGCCACGGGGGCAGCCGGATCGTGCCCGGCCGCAGCCAGTAGCGCGCTCCGCCGTACATCGGCTTGAAGTGGCCGGTGAGCGGGCCCCAGGCGCCGCCGACGCCGACCACCTCCAGGAGAGCGACCCACAGCACGAGTTTCTGGTAGACGACCGGCTCGTCCCACCACCGGCCGACGTCGAGCAGGCCGCCGACGTCGGAGGTCGCGGTCACGACCAGCAGGCCGCCGATCGTGGAGACACCGACCAGCTTGAGGACGTAGATCAGGTGCAGCACCCACGGGCTGCCGAAGCCGTTCCCGGCCCAGAAGCCGGTCAGCACCTTGACCCGCTCGAAGAACGGGCGGCGCAGGAACTCCTCGGGGTCGACCGCGGGGAAGACGGGGGTCTTGAAGGCCATGCCTCACGCTCCGGTGGTGACGGTCTCGTGCTGCCGGCGCAGCGCGGGCTTGTCGATCTTGCCGACGGGGTTCCTGGGCAGGGCGTCGAGGACGCGCACGCCCACGGGCACCTTGTAGCGGGCCAGGTGCGCGGCACACGCCTCGATCAGGTCCTGGCCGGTGACGGCGGCCCCGGGACGCAGCGAGACGTAGGCGAACGGGACCTCGCCGAACCGCTCGTCCGCCTGGCCGATCACGGCGGCCTCGAAGACGCCTTCGCGGGAGAGCAGGACGGCCTCGATCTCCTGGGGGTAGATGTTCTCGCCGCCCCGGATGATCATGTCCTTGATCCGGTCGACGATGCGCAGGTAGCCGTCCTCGTCGAGGACGCCGACGTCGCCGGTGTGCAGCCAGCCGCCGCGCAGGGTCTCGGCCGTGGCCTCGGGGCGGCCCAGGTACCCGCGCATCACGTTGGGCCCCTGGATGACCACCTCGCCGCGCTCGCCGCGGGGCAGGATCGTCCCGGCAGCGCCCATGATCTCCACCCGCACCCCGGGGAAGGCCGGACCGACCGTGCCGACCTTGCGCTCGTCCCACCACCGGTTGCTCGTGGCGGCGCAGGTGCACTCGGTCAGGCCGTAGCCCTCCGCCAGCACGAAACCGAAGCGTGCCTCGACCGCGTCGAGCAGGTCCTTCGAGGCCGGCGCGGCCCCGCACGCGGCGAACCGCACCGAGGAGAAGTCGGCGTCGCGCGGCTGCGCGAGCAGCATGGAGTAGATCGTGGGCACGCCCGAGAAGTACGTCGGACGGTGCCGTTCGACGGCGTCGAGAAGCCCGTCGACGGTGAACCGGCCCATCAGCGTCAGCTGGGCGCCGGTGCGCATCGGCGACAGGAAGCTGACGCAGATCGCGTTGACGTGGAACAGCGGGAGGAAGAGCAGGCAGTGGTCGTCGGCGGTGAGCCGCATGAGGTCGGCCATCATCGAGGTCATCGCCTCCAGGTTGGCGTGGTCGAGCATCACCCCCTTGGGCCGGCCCGTCGACCCGCTCGTATAGACCAGCAGGGCCAGTTCGTCCGGAGACGTGCGTGCCGCGGGCAACGGCTCACCGGACGGCACACGCCGTAGCTCGTCGACGGAGAGACCGGGCCGGCCGCCGTCCGGCGCGCCCGGGCCGGCGTTCACCACCAGGGCGCTGCCGGCGTCTCTGATCTGGTAGCCGGCCTCCTCGGCGGTGAACGCCGGGTTGATCGGCGTCGCGGCAGCGCCGAGCCGCCACGCGGCGACCATCGCGACGAGCAGCTCGACGCGGTTCGGCAGCATGACCGCGACCACCGACCCGCGCCCGATGCCGCGCTCGGCGAACTGCTCGGCCGCCGCCTCCACCCACGCGGCGAACTCCGCGTAGGTGAGTTGACGGCGCTCGTCGCGCACGCACGGGCGGTCGGCATGGCCCGGCTCCGCGGCCCAGGGGAGATACGCCGGTGGCGTCATGGATGGCTCCAGTCCTTCGAGGGTGCGTCGAAGGTAGAAAGGGCTGTGACCGCCGACACTGTCCCGGGGGGACAAGGAATGGGGTCAGAATGGTCCCGCCGGGCCGCATTCATTGGCCCCTGGGACACTGCGGGAGGCGCCGGGATGGCAGGGCGGTACGACGTGGAAGTGCCCGCCGACGTCAGCGTGATCGGTGCCGCTGTCGCCGAGCACATGGGGGAGCTCACCGCGGCGCTCGCCGCGGCCATGCGGGAGCAGATCCCTCAGCTGCCGCAGGACCGGATGACCGCGGCTCTGCTGGAGCGGAGCGTGGAGAGCAACCTGCGCGCGGCCGGCGCGCTCTACCGCGGCGAGCTGGACCTCGCCGAGCTGGTGGCCCCCGCGGAGGCCCGGGAGTACGCGCGCCGGCTGGCCCAGCGCGGTGTCGCCGTGACCGCGCTGGTGCGCGCCTACCGGCTCGGGCAGCATCTGCACCTGACGTGGTCCACCGAGGAACTGGTCCGCGAGCACCCCGACCCGGCACGGGCGTTGGCCGCCGTGCGCGCCCTGCTCGGGCTCAACTTCGTCTACATCGACACCGTCTCCGAGCAGGTCATCGAGGAGTACCAGGCCGAGCGCGAGCGCTGGCTCTCGCACCGCAACACGGTCCGGGCGGAGACCCTGGAGAGGATCCTGGCCGGGGACGCGGTCCAGGAGCGCGCCGCGGAGGCCACACTGGGCATCCGGCTGCGCCGGCAGCATCTGGGCGCGGTGCTGTGGACCACGAGCGGGCACGAGGCACGGGACGACCTGCCGCAGTTGGAGTCCGCGGCCGGCCGGCTCGGGCAGGCCCTGGGCGCCGTGGGCAGCCCGGTCTTCTGGCCGAAGGACCGGGCCTCGGCCTGGGTCTGGTTCCCTTTCGGCCCCGAGGCGACGGCGGATCTGGAGGCGGCCGCGGCGGTCCTGGACCGCACCGCGCCCTACGTGTACGCGGCCCTCGGCGCCCCGGCCTCGGGACTGGCCGGCTTCCGGCACACCCATGAGGACGCCCTCCAGGCCTTTCGCGTGGCCACGTTCGGCAGCGGCGAACCGCCCTCGGTCGTGAGCTACACCGATCCCGGCGTCCGCGCCGCCGCGCTCCTCACGGCAGACCTGCCCCGCACCCGCCGCCTGGTGGCGACCGCGCTGGGTGGACTGGCCGCCCGCACCGAGAGCGCCGCCCGGCTGCGCGAGACCCTGCTCGTGCTGATCCAGGAACGCGGGAGCCTGGTCGCCGCGGCGGACCGCCTGCACGTGCACAAGAACACGGTGAAGTACCGCGTCGCCCGTGCCGTCGCGCAGCGTCGCCGCCCGCTGGAGGACGACCGCCTCGATCTGGAGCTGGCGCTGGTCGCGGCGTACTGGCTGGGGGACGCGGTGCTGCCGGAGGGCTGACCCGCTTCCCGAGGACGGTCCGTTCGATCCCCCGGGGACGTGCGCCGGACTCCCGCCTGGCCTCGGTCCACTCCCCTCGAAGTGGCCCACGTACCGGGCTCTTGCCGTACCTCCCGGCGGACTCGGCCGTACCGGGCAGCCCGGCACACCGTCGCCGCGACCGCGCGGCGGCGTGCCGTCCGGCGCGGTGGCCCGCCGCGACACCGTCCGCCCCTGGTGTGTCGCACGTCATGTCCGGGCCCGGGAACTCGATCTTCCGAGCGGCCGACTACTGGAGCGATACGGCTCCCACCGCTGTCTTGCTGCACGACGGCTCGACGCGACCAGGAAGGTCGAGCATGGCCGAGATCCGACAACCGTCCCACCCCGCCGGCGCGATCGCCCGCATGCCGCTGCCGCCCCCGGCGCTGTGCGGCTTCCTGCTGCTGCTCGTCCTCGTGTTCTCGGCGTCCTACGCGGTCGGAGAGGCCGCCGGGCCGGTGGCGCCCGGCATGCACGGGACCGGGACCGCCGGCAACACCGGAGGCGGGCGCGGCGGCGGCGCAAAGGACATGCACGGAACGGACGGGAGCACCCAGGACATGCCGGGGATGACGGACGGAAGGGGGCGGTGATGGCGGGCGAAGCGGTGGCCGGCCTCCTGGTCACGGACCTCACCGTCGGCGGGATGACCTGCGCGGCGTGTGTGCGGCGGGTGGAGAAGAAGCTCGCCGGGCTGGACGGCGTCACGGCGACCGTGAACCTGGCCACCGGGACGGCCCGGGTCAGCCACCCGGCGAGCGTCGCGCCGGAGGAACTCGTCACGGCCGTCGAACAGGCGGGCTACCAGGCCGCCCTGCCGGCGCCGCCCGGCCGGGAGGACGAGCGGACGGCGGACGCCGACCCGGACGGGGCCGGGGCAACCGCCCGGCAGGAGCGCGAGCGGCTGTTCGGCACCGCGCTGCTCGCCGTTCCCGTGCTGGTGCTGTCGATGGTGCCCGGCGTGCAGTTCCGCAACTGGCAGTGGCTGTGCTTCGTGCTGGCGGCGCCGGTGGCGGTGTGGAGCGCGTGGCCCTTCCACGAGCGCGCGCTACGAGGGCTGCGCCACTCCGCCGCCACCATGGACACGCTGGTCTCGCTGGGCGTGGTGGCGTCCTTCTCCTGGTCGGCGTACGCGCTGTTCCTCGGGGGAGCGGGCGATCCGGGCATGCGGATGCCGTTCAGCCTGCTGCCGTCGGCGTCGGCGTCGGCGTCGGACGGCACGGCGCACGTCTACCTGGAAGCGGCGGTGAGCGTGCCGCTGTTCGTGCTGACCGGGCGGTACCTGGAGGCGCGGGCACGCCGGGGGACCGGGGCGGCCCTGCGCGCGCTGGCGGGCCTGGCCGCCAAGGAGGTGTCGGTCCGTGACGAGCACGGCGAGCGGTCCGTTCCCATGGAGCAGTTGAGGGTGGGCCAGCTCTTCGTCGTGCGCCCGGGTGAGCGTGTCGCCACGGACGGGCGGGTGGCGGAGGGCAGTTCGGCCGTGGACCTGTCCCTGGTCACCGGCGAGAGCGAGCCCGTCGAGGTGAGCCCCGGCTCGGCGCTGGTCGGCGGGGCCGTCAACGCCGGCGGGCTGCTCCTCGTACGGGCGACGGCCGTCGGCGCGGACACCCGGCTGGCCCGGATCACCCGGCTCGTCACCGAGGCCCAGGCGGGCAAGGCGCGGGCGCAGCGGCTGGCCGACGCGGTGGCCGGTGTGTTCGTGCCGGTGGTGCTGACGATCGCGGTGACCGTCCTCGGGTTCTGGCTCGGCGCCGGCGCCGACCCGCAGGCCGCCCTCACCGCCTGCGTGGCCGTCCTCGTCGTGGCCTGCCCGTGTGCGCTCGGGCTCGCCACCCCGACCGCGCTGATGGCCGCCACCGGGCGCGGGGCGCAACTGGGGGTGCTGGTGAGCGGGCCGCGGACACTGGAGGCGCTCCGGCACGTGGACACGGTCGTCCTGGACAAGACCGGCACCCTGACCTCCGGTCACATGACCGTCGCCCGGGTGACCACCGTGCCCGGTGGCCCGGCCCAGGAGGAACTGGTCCGGCTGGCCGGAGCGGTGGAGCAGGGCTCCGAACATCCCGTCGGGCGGGCGGTCACGGCGTACGCGCGCCGCTCGGCCGACCAGGAGTCGCTGCCGGACGTGACCGGCTTCGCCGCCAGGGCGGGCTGGGGTGTCACCGGGCGCGTGACCGGTCGTACGGTCGAAGTGGCCGTTCCGGACGGCGAGTTGCCGCCCGTGCTGGCCGAGGCGCTGGTCGCGGCGGAGGGCGAGGCGTACACGCCCGTGGTGGTCCGGGTGGACGGCCGGGCCGTGGCGCTGATCGCCGTCGGCGACCTCGTACGGTCCGGCAGCTACCGTGCCGTGGAGCGGCTGCGGCGCCTCGGCATCCGCCCGGTGCTCGCCACCGGGGACCGCGAGGCCCCCGCGCGGGCCGTGGCGGAGGCGCTCGGGATCGACGAGGTGCACGCCCGCTGCTCCCCGGAGGACAAGGCCGGCCTGGTCCGGCGGCTGAGGGCGGAGGGCTCGCGGGTCGCGGTCGTGGGCGACGGTGTGAACGACGCCGCCGCGCTGGCCGGCGCCGACCTGGGCATCGCGATGGGCGGCGGCACCGACGTGGCCATCGGGGCGGCGGACCTGACCCTGGTGCGCCGTGACATCGAGGCGCTCGTGGACGCCGTCGGGCTGGCCCGGCGCACTCTGGGCACCATGCGCGCCAATCTCCTGTGGGCCTTCGGCTACAACGTCGTGACCGTGCCGCTCGCCATGGTGGGGCTGCTCAACCCGATGCTCGCCGCCGCCGCGATGTCGGTGAGTTCGGTGCTGGTGGTGGCCAACAGCCTGCGGCTGCGCCGCTGGCAGCCGACGCGCCGCGGGGGCGCAGGCCGGGGGCGCGGGGCGCGGAACGGGAAGGCGGCTGTTCTGTGAGGTGGACGACCACGGCCCTCGGCGCCCGGCGGCGGCTGCGGGACGGCGTGCTCGCCGCTCTCGTTCCCGTCGCCGCGTGCACGGTGGCGCTGGCGGGCCTGACCGTCTGGACCGGCACCGGCAGGGCGGGCAGCCCGCCGCGGATGAGCGTCACCGAGGGGCGCGTCCTGCTGCCGTCCGCCGGGGGCGGGGAGACGGCCGCGTTCTTCCGTATCGAGAACACGGGCGGCTCCGCCGACCGTCTGACACGCGTGACCTCGCGCGACGTCACCGGCGCCGTCACGCTCGGCCGGCACCGCATGAACGACGGGAACGCGGCCTACCGCGCCACCGTCGACTCCGTCGGGATACCGGCGGGCGGGAGCGTCACGATGTCGCCGCAGGGGGTGGATCTGGCGGTGCCCGCTCCGGCCGGGAAGTGGAACTCGGGCGACCTGGTGCCCTTCGTCCTGGAGTTCCGGCACAGTGGGCGGGTCAAGGTCCTTGCGGTGGCGGTGCGTCCGGGGAGTGCCCCGTTCCGGTAGTCGTGCCGACCGCCCGCCGGGTTCCCGGTCACCCGGTGTGAGGTGCGTTACCGTTCGGCCGGTGAGTCGGAGGGCGGGTGCCCGTACGTATCCCCTGACGACGAGCGGACGCCGGGTGCGAGGATGGGCGGGCTATGACTGTCCGAGGGTGGTGCCGTGCGCTGCGAGCCGGTGTGTTCGCCGCCGCCTGCGTGCTGCTCGCCGCCCTCGGCCACGTGATCATGTCCGGCACCTCCGTCCCCTGGTGGGCGATGGCGGCCGGGGCGGCCGGGACCGGCACGGCGGGCTGGCTGCTGGCCGGGCGTGAGCGCGAACGCACGCAGATCGTCACGGTGGTGACGGTGGCGCAGGCGGTGCTCCACGAGGCGTTCTCGCTGGCACAGAAGCTCACACCTGCTGCGGTGCCCGGCCAGGGCGCCGCCGTGAGTGCCGCGGGTTCCATGACGGGCATGAGCGGCATGGAGATGGGCGGCATGGACATGGGGTCCATGGCGCACACCATGGCCGGTGCCCAGCACACGCACGGTATGGCCGGCATGAGCGGCGCCACCACGTACGGCATGTTCGCCGCGCACCTCCTGGCCGCCATCCTGTGCGGGCTCTGGCTCGCGTACGGCGAGCGTGCCTTCTTCAGCGTCCTGCGGGCCGCGGCCACCCGGCTGGTGGCCCCGCTGCGGATGCTGCTCGCCGGCCCCGCGCCGCTCCCGCGCCCGCTCGCGGGCAGGCGCCGCGCCACCGACGTCCCGGCTCCGGCGCGCCTTCTGCTGTGCTGTTCCCTCACCTCTCGGGCCCCGCCCACGGGTGCCGCTGTCGCCTGAGACAGCCGGAACCACCGGGGCCTCACGTCTCGCCTTCCGTCCTGCCGCCTTCGCGCGCAGTTCCTCCTGCCGGCGCTTCACACCGGTACGTCCGCGTGCCGCCCTGCGCCGACGCCTCCTGACGGGCCCCGGGCATCGCCGTACCCACCGGGTACGGCCGCACCCCAAGTCCCGGTGCGCCGCCGCTCCCAGCGGCCGGCCCCGGACGACCCGAGAAGGACATCACGTGACTGCTACCGTCCTGCCCGCTTCCCGGACGGAACGCGCCGCGACGGACGCGGCGGCGACCGCCTGGGCGCTGGCCGCCCGTAGTGGCGACCGCCATGCGGCCGAGCGCTTCGTCCGCGCGCTCCACAACGACGTGCTGTGCTACGTCGTCCACCTCAGCGGCGATCCCCAGACCGCCCACGACCTGACCCAGGACACCTTCGTGCGGGCCTTCGGCAGCCTGCACCGCTTCGAAGGCCGGGCCTCGGCCCGCACCTGGCTGCTGTCCATCGCCCGTCGCGCGGTGGCCGACAGCTTCCGTCACGCCGCCGCCCGGCCGCGGCTCGCCGACACCTCCGACTGGCAGGCGGCCGTCGAACGCACCCAGCCGCGCGGCCTGCCGGGCTTCGAAGAAGGCGTGGCCCTGCTCGATCTGCTGGACGCGCTGCCCGACGAACGCCGTGAGGCGTTCGTCCTCACCCAGGTGGTCGGCCTCTCCTACGAGGAGACCGCCGGCTTCACCGGCTGCGCCGTCGGCACCGTCCGCTCCCGGGTGTCCCGCGCCCGGGCGGCTCTGGAACGGCAGTTCCTGGGCGCCGAGGCCCCGGCCGCACCGGCGGCCTGACGGGACGGGTCGGTGCTCCCCGCCGGGGGAGCACCAACGGCTCCGCCCGGCTGGGCGATCGGCGGAAACCCGCGGGAACCCGCTCACCTGTGCGTCCGACTACTAGTGCGACACCGGCTCGTGGAGCCGGTCGTGGCACCAGTGGGAGGGGCCCGTATGACACCCGAGATGGAGACCGCCTTCGCGGCGATCAGAGGCGACCACGGCACGGACTCCCTCCTGCGTGTGGAACGGATGCTGGAGCCCGGCGGAGGCGGCCCACGGCACCCGTTGCAGAAGCAGGCCAAGTGGATCCTGCCGGGACTGTCCGCCACCCCGTGGCACGATCCGCACGGGTATCCCGAACTGGCCCCGATCGTCGAGGCGTTGGAGAGCGCCCACCCCGCCGTCAAGGACGAGCTGACCGCCGCCTGGGCGGGACGGCGGGAGGCGTTCTCGGGCTACGAGCACTACCTGACCCGACAGGAGGACTGGCAGGCCCTCTACCTGTACCGGCGAGGGGCGCTGGTCGAGGAGTCGGCCGGACCCGCACCCACCGCGTACCGGGTGCTCAAGGAATTCGCGGTGGACACCGGGAAGATCTGCCCCCTCCTGGAATCCCACTTCTCGACATTGCTCCCCGGGGCCGTCATCGCCCCGCACAGCGACCTGTGGAACTTCAGTATCAACCTGCATCTCGCGGTCGACATTCCGGACGGCTGCAGTATCACCGTGGCGGGTGAGAGCCGTTCCTGGCGGGAGGGGAAATGCCTGCTCTTCGACTATTCCTTCGAGCATGAGGCGCGCAATGACGGCGAGCGTCCGCGGACCTGTCTGCTCGTGGACCTGTGGCATCCGGAGACGACGGTTCCGGAGAGGCGCGCGCTGGTCGCGCTCATCACCGAGATCAGGCGCCTGATGGGTGACGGCTGACCGCCCGCAACCCGTACCGCGAATTCAGCCGGCGGAATTTCTGTCCGCCGGAATTCAGGCGTGCCGGAAAATGCGATCCAAGTCGCGGAGAAATGTTTTCCGGCGAATCATTCTCAAGCCTTCTCCGGGGTGTTATGGTGACCGAAATTGATCGACCGGCGTGGATATCGAGTTCGAATTCACCGCCGTTTCCCGTTCAGGCGTGAGGAGGAGGCCGACCGATGCGTGCACGACTGTCGCTTCTCGTTCTCGCGCTCGCTCAGCTGGTCATCGCGCTCGACTACAACATCGTCTACGTCGCGCTTCCCGACATGGGCACCGGCCTCGGCTTCTCCGCGCACGACCTCCAGTGGGTGGTGAGCGCGTACGTCGTGACGAGCGGCGGCTTCCTGCTGCTGGGCGGCCGGACGGCGGACCTGCTGGGCCGGCGCCGCACGTTCGTCGCCGCGGCCCTGGTCTACGCCGCCTCCTCCCTGGTGGGCGGGGTGTCGCAGTCGGCGGGGACTCTCGTCGCCGTCCGCGCGGTCCAGGGCATCGGCGGTTCGCTGCTCTTCCCGGCCACGCTCTCCCTGATCAACACGGTCTATGAGGAGGGACCGGCCCGCAACCGCGCCCTGGCGGTGTGGGGTGCGGCGGGGGCCGGCGGCCTCTGCCTGGGGTCACTGCTCGGTGGGGTGCTGGTCGGCGCGTTCGGCTGGCCGTCGGTGTTCTTCGTCAACGTGCCGGTGGCGGCGGCCATGGCGTGGGCCGGCCGGAGCCTTTTCCCCGCGGACGGTCCGCGTCCGGGTGGCCCACGCCTCGGCGCGCGGAGCTACGACGTGACCGGCGCGCTCTGCGGGACCGGCGGCATCACCCTCCTGGTGTTCACCCTGGTGCATGCGCCCGAGGCGGGCTGGACCAGCCCGTCCGTCCCGCCGGCCGCCGGTCTCGCGGTCGTCCTCCTGACCCTGTTCGCCGTCGTCGAGTCCCGCGCCCGCGACCCGCTGGTCCCGGCCCGGCTGTTCGCACACCGGGGTCTGGCCGCGGCGATGGCGGTCACCGCCCTCTACAGCGCCACGTTCAACTCGCTGCCCTACTTCCTGACCCTGTACTTCCAGAACGTGCGCGGCTACGGCCCGTTCACGACCGGCCTCGCCTTCCTCGTACCGGCCGTGGTGACCGCGCTGGGCACCCAGGCCGGGGAACGGGCCGTCGCAGCCGTCGGCGTACGGCGCATGCTCGTCGGCGGTCTGGTCGCCGGTGCGGCCGGAGCCGCCGCCCTGGGAGCCGCGCTCACCGCGGACGGCCCGTACGGCCTGCTGCTGCCCGGGATCGTGCTGCTCGGCCTCGGCCAGGGCGCCGCCTGGACCGGCATGTGGATCGCCGCCGGCTCGGGGACGGCCCCCGAGGACCAGGGGGTGGCGTCCGGCATGGCCTCCACCAGCCTCCAGGTCGGCGGCGCGGTGGGACTGGCCCTGCTGGTCGCTCTGGCGGGCGGCAGCGGCCAGGACCCGCCGGACGACGCGCTGCTCACCGGCATCCGGTCCGCCGTGTTCGCCGTCGCGGCCGGTCTCGGCTGCGGGGGCCTGCTGGTCCTGGCCCTGCGCGGAACCGCTACCTCCCGGTAACTCTCCTCAACCCGCCGTTCCTCCCCACCCCGTCAGGAGAACAGCTGTGCCCAGCAACGCCCCCAGCCCGTCCGCCCCGGCGGCCGTCCTGTGCGGACTGGCCGGGTGGGTGCCGTCCCGCGTGGTCACCAACGACGAACTCGCCGAGCGGCTGGACACCGACGACACCTGGATCCGTACCCGCACCGGGATCCGGCGCCGGCACCTGGCCGACCCCGGCCAGGCCACCTCCGACCTCGCCGTCGAGGCCGGGCGGCTCGCCCTGCGCTCCGCCGAGGGCGGCTCCGGGGACGGCTCCGCCGACACGGTGATCGTCGCCAC
Organism: Streptomyces sp. NPDC086519; assembly: GCF_040686075.1. Taxonomy (NCBI): domain Bacteria; kingdom Bacillati; phylum Actinomycetota; class Actinomycetes; order Kitasatosporales; family Streptomycetaceae; genus Streptomyces; species Streptomyces sp. NPDC086519. The sequence goes on along the minus strand of NZ_JBFBJL010000015.1, from coordinate 95,960 downwards.
GACCACCCCGGACCGCCCCTGCCCGGCCACCGCGCCCCTGGTCGCGGCCCGGCTCGGGCTCGACGGGGCCGCGGCCTTCGACGTCGGCGCGGTGTGCACCGGCTTCGTGTACGGCCTCGCCACCGCCGCGGGTCTGATCGCCTCCCGGGTCGCCGCACGGGTCCTGCTGATCGGCGCGGACACCTACTCCACGATCGTCGATCCGCTGGACCGGGCCAACGCGATCATCTTCGGCGACGGTGCCGGAGCGGTCGTCCTGCGCGCCGGGCACCCGGACGAGCCCGGCGCGGTCGGACACGTCGACCTCGGCAGCGACGGCGCCCACGAGGACCTGATCATGGTCGCCGCCGGCGGCTCCCGCCGGCCGTACGCCCACGGCGGCGAACCCACCCCTGCCCAGCGGCACTTCGCGATGCGCGGCAGGGAGGTCTACCGCCACGCGGTGACCCGCATGGCCGCCTCGGCGCGGACCGCTCTGGACCGGGCCGGACGGAAGACCGACGACGTCGACCACCTCGTCCCCCACCAGGCCAACCTGCGCATCCTGCACTCCGTCGCCGACGACCTGGGCCTGCCCCGGGAACGCTGCGTGGCCAACGTCGACTCCGTCGGCAACACCGGCGCCGCCTCCATCCCGCTCGCCCTCGCCGACGCCGCCGCCCGAGGGCGGATCCGGCCCGGCGACCGCCTCCTGCTCACCGCCTTCGGCGGCGGCCTCACCTGGGGCTCCTGCCTGCTGACCTGGCCCTCGCTCCCCACGCATCCGCAATCGGAACGGACCACACCATGACCAGTACCTACGAAGAACTCGTCGGGATCCTCACCCGCCTCCACGACACCCCCGCCGCCCTGATCCGCTCCGAGGCCACCCTCGGCGCCCTGGACGTCGACTCCCTGACCACCGTCGAGATCAGCATCCGTATCGAACGCGACCTCGGCGTCACCGTCGGCGACGACGAACTCCAGCCCGGCCTCACGCTCGGTGAGATCGCCGCACTCATCGACGCACGCCGCGCCACCACCGTCTGAACCCCGCGCACCCCCACCCCTGAACCCCACTCCTGAACCCCACCCCCGCACCCCGCGGAAGGACCAACGACCATGCGGATCACGGACCAGGCCGGAGCCGGACCAGGCGCGACCGTCGAGGACTTCGACCACACCACGGCGTCCGACGCCGACATCGCGACGCTCAAGCGGACCGTCTACACGAAGAAGATCGCCGTCCTGAAGGGCCAGGACCTCGCCCCGCGGGAGTTTCTCGCACTCGGCGAGCGCCTCGGCCGCCCCGAGACCTACTACGAGCCGATGTACGAGCACCCCGAGGTCCCGGAGATATTCGTCTCCTCCAACGTCCCGGAGAACGGCAGGCAGACAGGAGTGCCGAAGACCGGCAAGTTCTGGCACGCCGACTACCAGTTCATGCCCGACCCCTTCGGCATCACCCTCATCTACCCCCTGGTCATCCCGGAGAAGAACCGCGGAACGTACTTCATCGACATGGGCCGGGCCTACGAGGCGCTGCCCGCCGAACTGAAGAAGGAGATCGCCGGGACGCGGTGCCGGCACTCCGTGCGCAAGTACTTCAAGATCCGCCCGCACGACGTGTACCGCCCCCTCTGCGAAGTCATCGAGGAGGTCGAGACCAGGACCCCGCCCGTCGTCCAGCCCACCACCTTCATCCACCCCATGACCGGCGAGACCGTCCTCTACATCAGCGAGGGCTTCACCGTCGGCATCGAGGACGCGGACGGCAACCCGCTCGACGAGGAACTGCTCAAGCGGCTCTTCGAGGCCACCGGACAGCTCGACGAGACCTTCGAGCACGGCAACATCCACCTCCAGAGCTTCACGAAGGGCGACCTGCTGATCTGGGACAACCGGAGCCTGATCCACCGCGCCCGCCACACCACGACACCCGAACCGACGGTCTCCCACCGCCTCACCGTCCACGACGAGCGCACCCTGTACGACGGGACACCGGCCGCGTGACCGCGCCCGCCGCCGACCGCCCCGAGGCCCCGCCACAGGACTCGAACGCCACGTACGCCGCCTGTGCCACGTACGCCACGGACGAGGAACTGCTGGCCCGTGTCCTGGTGCCCTACAAGGACAACTGCAAGTACCTGAGATCCGCCCTCGTCACCGCCGGCGCCGGACTCTCCGCCGTCCGCTGCGAGTTCGCGATCCCGGAGTCCTGCTACATCGACGACACCGGCCACCTGAACTCGGTGGAGGCCAACATCGCCTACAACCAGATGATGTACTACCTGGTCGCCATGTCCGTACGGGAAGGGCTCCTGACCGGGTTCGGGTCCTGGACGCCGGACGACTTCTGGCGCCACCAGCTCCCCGACATCCTCATCGCACGCTTCGCCGGCAGCTTCCGCCGCCCCGTCGACCCCCGTGCCTTCTCCGGAGAGATGGAGTTCCACTCCGTCACCCGGCGCACCCCCGGCGGCGGCGCCCCCTTCCTCCACGCGCGGACGTCGTACCGCTACTGGGACGGCGACGGCGGCAGGTGCGACGGCGAGGCGACCCTCGCGTTCGTCAACGTCCCCTGACTCACCGATGCCCCGCCGAACGGGAGAACGTCCATGCAGACACGTACGCAGCCGGTGCGGCACCGGCTGCACCACCCCGAACTCACCACCCTCGTCCAGACCGCCCGCTTCCACGCCGACCGGCGACCCGCCGCCCCCGCCGTGCTCTGCGAGGGCCGCACCCTGACCTACGCGGACCTGCACGCCGCGAGCAACCGCCTCGCCCACGCGCTGCGCGCCGCCGGGCTCACCGAGGGCGACCGGGTGGCCTACCTGGGCAAGGAGTCCGAGCACTACTACGAGGTCCTCTTCGCCTGCGCCAAGACCGGCACCGTCCTGGTCCCCGTCAACTGGCGGCTCACCGCGCCCGAGGTCAGCCACATCCTCCAGGACTCCGGCACCCGGCTGCTGTTCCTGGAGGAGGAGTTCGCGCCGATCGTCGGCGGCATGCCGACCGCCCCGCCCGAGACGGTCGTCGGTCTCGGCTCGGTTCTCGAATGGCGCGCCGAACACCCCGACGCCGAGACCGAGTTCGAAGCCACGCCCGACACTCCGGTCGCCCAGCTCTACACCAGCGGCACCACCGGCCTGCCCAAGGGAGTCGTGCTCGCCCACCGCAGCTTCTTCGCGATCCGTGACGGTCTCGCGAGCGAGGGGCTGGACTGGATCGACTGGCGGCCGGGTGACATCGCGCTCGTCGGCATCCCCGGCTTCCACGTCGGCGGGCTGTGGTGGGCCACCCAGAACCTCAACGCCGGCACGACGATCGTGGCGATGCGGGCCTTCGCCGCCCGGCAGGCCGTCGACCTCATCCGCGACCTCGGCGTCACCACCGCCTGCGTGGTCCCGGCCATGCTCCGCATGATGCTCACCGAACCCGGCGTCACCGCCGTCGACTTCACCACCCTGCGCAAGACCGTGTACGGCGGCTCCCCGATCTCCGAGGCCCTCCTGGAGGAGAGCCTCACCGTCCTGGACTGCGAGTTCGCGCAGATCTACGGCCTGACGGAGACCGGCAACACCGCCGTCTGCCTGCCCCCGGCCGCCCACGTCCCCGGCGGCCCGCTGATGCGCTCGGCCAGATCAGCCCGCAACAACTCACCCAGCGCCGCCTCCCGCTCCCCCTCGGCCACCCCGCTCAGATCCACCTCC